>NZ_ADFP01000071.1 GCF_000177335.1 Pyramidobacter piscolens W5455 | reverse complement strand
TTTCCGATCCGCGGCTTAACAGTTGATGATGAAGTGTTCGGGCTCGTAAAAGGTCTGGAAGTCGGTGAGGTTGTTCTCGCGGGCGATGTTTTCCACCTCGTCCTCGTTCTCCACGCTGAAGACGTCCACGCCCTCGTCGGTGTAGTTGACGAGCAGACAGCCGTAGCCCTCCGTGACGCCGTCCTTGAAAGCCTGGAGGTACAGTTCCAGCTCGATCAGGTCCTCGAAGAAGATCTCGCTGGACAGTTCGCCCTCGTTGACCGCGCCGCCCTCGCCTTCCTCGTCCTCCGTCAGCGCCTGAAGATAGGAAGCGATGCGTTCGTTCATCGTCTGTTCGAACTCGGGCGCGATGTCAAGCTGCATCTCGTCCTCGTTCAGCTCCCTGAAACTGCCGACCGGCTTGCCTTCAAGCCACAGCTCTCCGGAATACAGAAGGTTCTCGTCGCTGTCCTGTTCGGCCAGATTGTGGATTTCCACCCCGTTAATTGACGCGTGCTCGATGTCTTTCATTTCAGAAGGTCTCCTTCCCGGAACTTTCATTCCTCGGAATGCTGCCACTCATTTTACCCGAATCGGAACGTAACCGCCAGACTCCTTTTCGCAGAGCCTCCTTTTTTTAGACTCATAACAGGAAACGGATCTCCGGCGGCAGTGGCAGGCCGACGTCCACATTCCAAAGCGCTCCCAACGCGACGCCGAGCACCGCGGGACTGCGAATCAGCGAACGGACAGCGCGCCACGGAGAGCGCCGTGGAGCGCCCGCAATATTCGAGAGGATCGCCATCATCACCGAGGCCGGGAAACGTTTTTCATTATAGATTTTCCGGCGGAAAATGGGATCCCCGCCTCGATCCAATTGTCGAAGCTTCCTTAAGACGATATAATGAACTTGAACCATGAGACGGCATCCCCGATCAGATCATCCAGAAAGAAGGAAAAAACATCATGATCCCCGTTCCTTCCCGCATTTTTCGCGAGTACGACATCCGCGGCGAAGCCGAGAGCGACCTGACCGACGAGAACGTGCTGGCGATCGCGCGCGCCTACGGCACGTATCTGAAACGCTCCGGTATCCTCAAAGCCACCGTGGGCGGCGACGTGCGCCTTTCCACCGGGCGGATCCGCGCCGCTACCGTCGCAGGTCTGCGCTCCTGCGGCCTCGACGTCATCGACCTCGGCACGGTCACGACCCCCATGCTCTACTGGAGTTTTTTCCGCTTCGGCGTCGACGGCGGTGTCATGATCACCGGCAGCCATAACCCCAAGGACATGAACGGCCTCAAGCTGGGCTTCAGGAAAGCCACGCTCTACGGCGAAGAGATCCAAAAGATCCGCCGCATGGCGCAGACCGGCGATTTCGACCTCGCCGACGCGCCGGGAGCGCTGCAAAAGGCCGACCTCGCCGACGAGTATATCGCCATGCTCGCGTCGAAAGTGCGCCTGCCGCGGCCGATGAAGATCGTCATCGACCCCGCCAACGGCACGGCGGCGCTTTTCGCCGGCAGATTCTTCAAAGCCCTCGGCTGCGACGTCACCGCCCTGTACGACACGCCCGACGGCACGTTTCCCAATCATCATCCCGACCCTCAAAAGAAAGAAAACATGCGGGATCTGGCGCGCACAGTCGTGGAAGTTCGCGCCGAGGCCGGCTTCGGTTTCGACGGCGACGCCGACCGCATCGGCGTCGTCGACAACGAAGGCGAGATCGTCGGCGGCGACATTCTCATGGCCCTGTTCTGGCGCGAGATCCTGCCCAAACATCCCGGCGCCACGGCCATCATCGAAGTGAAGTGTTCCAAAGCGCTCGAAGAAGAAGTGCGCCGCCTCGGCGGCCGCCCGTATTACTACAAAGCCGGCCATTCGCTGATCAAGGCCGAAATGAAACGCATCGGCGCGCCCTTCGCCGGCGAATACTCGGGACACATGTTCTTCGCCGACGAATATTACGGCTACGACGATTCCTTCTACGCCGCCGCCCGGCTGCTGCGCCTCATCGCCGCCGGAAACGAGACGCTGGCGCAGATGCGCGCCTCGATCCCGGCGTACTATCACACCGAGGAAATGCGCATCGACTGCCCCGACGAGCGCAAGTTCGAGGTGATGAAGCAGATCGCCGCGCAGGCGCTCAAAGACCACGACGCCATCACCGTCGACGGCGTGCGCATCCTTTACGACGGCGGCTGGGGATTGATCCGCGCCTCCAACACCCAGCCCGTGCTGGCCGTCAGGTGCGAAGGCACGACGCCCGAAAAACGCGACGCCATCGCCGCCGACATCCGCGCCCGACTGCTCCGCGCCGGACTGCCCGACTTCCAGTGGAAAATCTAAGGAGGTTCCCATGACCGATCCCGTTGAAAAAGTGCAGAAGGCCCTCGACGAACTTCACTACGACGGCCGGATCATTCACAGCGACGCCACCATCTTCACCGTCGAAGACGCCTCGAAGGCGATCGGCGTGACGCCAGGCGAGATCCTCAAAAGCCTGATCTTCATGGTCGACGGACAGCCATGGCTCGTGCTCATGTCCGGTCCGAACAAAGCCCACTCGGGCAAGATCAAGCGTCTCAGCCAAGGGCATCACGTCACCATGGCTTCGCCCGACTACGTTTTCGAAAATTTCGGCTTCAGGATCGGCGGCGTGCCGCCCGTCGGCTACCCGCAGGCGCTTCCCGCGCTGCTGGACGAGGATTTGTGGAATTACGCCATCGTCTGGGCCGCGGCCGGCACAGATCACGCCTTCTTTCCCGTGGCGCCGGAAACACTGCGCAAATACACCCAGGGGCAGAAAGCGGCCGTCAAAAAAGAGCCGCCCCCTCAGGCTTGATCTTCCGACCCCCTCTTTCATCCTGGAGATGAAAGAGCAGAAAGGAGCTTCCCATGAAAACTTCGGCACTCAAGATCTATCGTGAACGTCCCATTATGGGCTGCGGCTGAAGCACGGCAATCTACACCGAGAACGAGCTGAAACATTTTCCCGGTGCAGCCAACCGCGTCGCGGCTGGTCAGCTTTACATGAAGCTCAAAGAGGAGTATGGCTCACGCCTCGACATCGATTTCTACGACCCGCGCTGTTTCGTATTTCTCTTCGACACGCTGCGCTATCGCCTGCGCGGCGGCGAAGTCACCTGGGTGCTGAACGGCAAGGTGATCTTCCGCGGCATTCCCGAATGGGAAGACCTGAAAGACGCTATCGACGGCATCCTTTCAGCCTCATAGACAAAAGACGAGACCGCCCCGGCCTGCTGCAGGCTGAGTCGGTCTCTTTTTTCGTATCCGCGTGAAAACGTTCTCGATCATCATGGCGGGAATTTTCGCCTCTTTCCTGCATCTGTTCCCGGCACCGTAAATCCGGCCACGAAAAACACGAACGAAATCGACGGATCTGTTTTATAATAGCGGCGGCCTCGAAAAAACGCTCTGCACCGTCAGGCGCCGTGCGAGTCCGCTCACAACTCAAGGAAAGCCGGAGGAAAAAATCATGAAATTCGACATGCTGAATTATCGTTATCCATCCCGCCGCAGCGTCATTTACGGGCGCAAAGGCATGGTCTGCACCTCTCAGCCGCTGGCGGCCCAGGCCGGACTGGACATTCTGAAAAAGGGCGGCAACGCCGTCGACGCCATGATCGCCACGGCGATCTGCATGACCGTATTGGAGCCCACGGGAAACGGGCTTGGCTCGGACGCTTTCGACCTCGTCTGGTTCGGCGGCAAACTTTACGGGCTCAACGGCAGCGGCGGCGCGCCAAAGCTTCAGACCCTCGAGAAGATGAAGGCCAAAGGCTACGATTCCATGCCGCAGCGCGGCTGGGACTCCGTCACGGTGCCCGGCGCCGTATCGGCCTGGGGCGAACTGCACAGGCGTTTCGGACGCTTGCCCTTCAAAGAGTTGTTCGCCGCCGCCATCGATTACGCCGAAAACGGTTATCCTGTCCATCCCATCGTCGGCCGTCTTTGGAACGACGCGGCCAAAGTCTTCATGCCGTTCAGGGACAAGCCGGAATTCCGTCCGTTCCTCGAAACGTTCCTCAAAAACGGCGCGCCGGCCGTCGGCAGCGTCGTCAAGCTGCCCGACCACGCCAGGACTCTGCGCGAACTTGCCGAGACGAACTGCGAGAGCTTCTACCGCGGCCGAATCGCCGCGGCGTTCGACGCGTTCTCGAAAGAGACGGGCGGTCTCCTGCGCGCCGAGGACCTGGCGGCGTACCGGGCCGAATGGGTCGAACCGATCAGAACCAACTACAAAGGCTACGAAGTCTGCGAAATTCCGCCCAACGGCCACGGCATCGTCGCGCTGATGACGCTGAACATGCTGCAGAAGATGGACACCTCGCTGGGGCGCGACGCCGAGCCGACGGTCCACAAACAGCTGGAAGCGATGAAGCTGGCTTTCACCGACGGACAGACTTACATCGCCGATCCGCGCTTCATGAAGATGAAGACGGATTTTCTGCTCAGCGACGCCTATGCCGCGGGACGCAGCGGCGAAATCGGCGCAGAGGCGCTGCTGCCGAAGCCCATCGATCCGCAGTGCGGCGGCACGGTTTATATGTGCGCCGCCGACAGCGAAGGCAACATGATCTCGCACATCCAGAGCAACTTCCGCGGCTTCGGCAGCGGCATCGTCATCCCCGGCTGCGGCATCGCGCTGAACGACCGCGGCAACGGCTTCAAGCTCGATCCGCGGTCCGACGACTGCATTGCCCCGGGCAAGAAGCCCTATCACACCATCATCCCTGGATTCCTGATGAAGGACGGCCGGGCCGTCGGTCCTTTCGGCGTCATGGGCGGCTTCATGCAGCCCCAGGGGCACGTACAGGTGTTGATGAACATGATCGATTACGGCCTCAATCCCCAAGAAGCTCTCGACGCGCCGCGCTGGCAGTGGATCGGCGGCAAGAAGGTGGAACTGGAAGCCGGCTTTGACCCTGCCGTGGCCGAAGGGCTGCGCAAACGCGGCCATGAAGTGACCGTCACCGACGACTTCCTCAGCTTCGGCCGCGGCCAGATGATCCTGCGCAGCGACGACGACGTGCTCATCGGCGCCACCGAGCCGCGCACCGACGGCTGCGTCGCCGCCTGGTAAAAGGGACCGTCCCCTCTCCGCTCAAAAAACACACAAACGCCAAGCGGCCGGGAACTGATGATTCAAATGAATGCATCAATTCCCGGCCGCTTGGCGTTTGTCCTGCGGAGGACATCGTCGGTCACGCGACCGATCTTTTTCGTTTTACGAGTTTTCAGCGTTTGTTTCTGATCGTCTTGGGATTGCCCTTGCCGTTCCGCCACAGGATCACGGACCAGTAGAAGCGGCTCATTTCGCGGAAATCGCGCGGCTTGACGCCGAGAATGCTCTCCAGCTTTTCGAGACGGTAGTCCACCGTGGTGCGGTGCACATGCAGCAGTTCAGCGGCGCGCACGACGCTGAAACCGCTTTCGCACCAGGCCACGATCGTCTCCTGGAGTTCCTCCCCGTCAGTGCGCACGAAAAGCGGCGCCAGCTCGCGCTCAACCATGCTGTCGAGCAGGCGGGGCTCGGAACAGAGCAGCAGTTCCTCGACGCGGAAGTCGGTGATGATGTGGACTTTGTCGCGCGGAAGCAGCTTGCTGCCGACGCCCAAGGCGACCTGCGCCTCGCGGTACGACGAGACCAAGCCGGGGATGCCGTCCTGCACGCTGCCGATGCCGACCGCGGCGGAAAAGCCGCGGCGCTTGAGCTGCTCGGTCAGCTGCAGGCACTGCTCGCGCACCGCCACGTAGAACTTGTCGCGATTGAATTCGCGGCCGCGCATGGCGCTGCGGAAAACCACGTAGCGGTGGGGGCCGACGCTGCCGGAAACGTCGCCGGGGGCGTTGAAGATCTGGCGGATGTCCATCAGCGTGCGGTCGCGTTCGGGATAGTCGCCGTCCTCGCTGCTTTGCGACGACGTGTCGATCTCGATCACCGAATAGGCCAGCGTCTTGTCATAACCCATCAGCGCCGCTTTGGTCTCGATCACCTGCGGATCGTTGATGCCGGGGCGGAACAGGGCGATATCGGCCACCAGAGCCTGAAGATTGCGCTCGCGCTCCAGCAGTTCGCGCGTGATCATGCGCTCTTTCAGGTAAAGTTCGGCCTGGCTTTTGACAAGCTGGGCGAACGGTTTGACCTTTTCGGGATCGCCCGTGATGGCGATCGTGCCGATCACATGCTGCTCAGTATCGAGGATCGGATAGGTGACGCCGGGCTTGACCCCTTTCAGACGGCGGGCGTCCTCTTCCGTTTCCCAGCGGGACTGGCCCGTGCGCCCGACAATGGCGCACGCCTCGTTCAGCGTGCCGATGCCGCGGTCAGGATCGCTGCAGCCAATCGTGATGCCGTCGGTATCGGTGATGACGACGTCGTAACCGATAACGCGGGAAATGTTTTCCGCAAGTTCCTGAGCAATAGGTCTAAGCATGTGTCTCCTCCCGGACATTGTGTGTGATTGCAGCGCATCTGCCTGATTTTGACGGGAATTAAGGCAAGTTTTATTCGCCGGCGCGTTTACGGGAAATCCTTTGCGACGAAATTTTATTTTGCTCTGCAAAAACTTTTAAGTCATATAGACGCAATCGAACACGTATCATAATACCACTTTCAGCATTTTTGTGGAGCTCATTTTCATTTATTCGTCCCAGGATTTTGAGATTTTTATGAACAAAAATATAAGACGATCCGCGCCTTTCCGTCATATTTTCGGCAACGTGCCTGATTTCACCGGATAAACCACGCACAAACAACAGAAGCGGCTCGCCCCAAATCATCGAAAAAGATACTACAGCACAGTCGGATTTTTCATTAAAACAAGCTCGATATGCCGACAACGGCCAGTTTTGCGTCCCTCCTTACAGGTGCAGCAGCGATGCGCTACGTCGACGGCAAATTCTTCGCCGTTCTCTTTCACGAGCCATACCTTCGCTCCCACGTGCCGAAGTTCAGGTCCTCCGGGCATTCTCGCCGGCAGCTCCGGGGCTGCGGCGGAAATGTCAGCCTGTTTTTCAGGAATCGGCTCGCCGGGATCCGAAGGCGCGCTCTCGATGAATTCGCCCTCGTCCAGCGCCACGTTGGACAGACGGTCGGCCTCGGCGTTCTGGGCCCGCGGCACCCAGCGGCAGCGCGCCTGCAGAGCGCGGATACGCTCGATGATCGGATCGGCCAGCGCTTTCAGACGAGGTTCTTTGATCTTCCACTGCCCCGTCACCTGCGATATCACCAGTTTGCTGTCGCCGCGAATCTCCGCGTTCTTCAGGCCGCGGCGTTCAAGCTCGTCGACCAGCAGGCTCAGCGCCATATACTCCGCCTCGTTGTTGGTCTTCATGCCCAGCGGCAGCGCACGGCGCCAGATCGCCCGTTCGCCGTCGTAAATCACCATGCCGGCGCCGGCCTCGCCGGGATTACCCCGCGAGGCGCCATCAAAATGTGCTCGAATCATCAGGATCCTGCCTCCTTGCTCGTTTGCGCGCGCAATGGCGGATGACGCCACAGCGTCGCGCAGATCACGGGGAATGCTCCCATCGCACGACAGCCGATAACCGCCAGCACTCTATCCAGTCCCACGCGCTCCGACAGGGGGCCAATCAACGACGGCGGCACGCAGCCGGCAGAAAACAGGCTATGGGCACAAAACGTCAGCGTGAAAATACTGAAAAAATCAGAGGACAGCCTCATACGCTTTTTCTCCCGAACGAAAAAATAATACCTGCGCGGCCGAGTCGGCGAGATCGCCTGCAAAGCGACGCCGCCCTTCAGGAACGACGTCATCACATGTTGACATTGTACACCTCGGATTGCATAAAAAACTTTTTCCTCCATGATCGCAAATAAACCGTTTTCAACGGGAGGAGCGCTATCCCATGAAAGCGCGCACAGAACTTCTCTCTGCCGCCTTGGCGCCGCGCTGTTTTGCACTATCGTCGGCCGTTTTTCCGCGGGAAGAGACGACATTCCCTGCCATGGCTCCCGAAACGGGCTGATACTATTCTCCTTAATCGAAAAAAGCCGAACACGAGGGCGCCGCGAGCGAGATTCACAAAGCGAGCTGCGCAGCAGTCGAGGCAGTTCTGAGCGACCGAACTTCCTCGCAGCGCCCAGAAAACTATATTAACACTTTCTATCAAGAATCAGTATGACAGTCCACAAAAAATCCTCCCGTTCGCGAACGGGAGGATTTTTTGCAGACTGCAGAACTCAGTGAGACAGCAGCGTCAGCATGACGGCCGCGGCGACGGCCGTGCCGATGACGCCGGCCACGTTGGGCCCCATGGCGTGCATCAGCAGGAAGTGTCCGGGGTTCTCCTTCTGACAGACCACCTGGACGACGCGGGCCGCCATGGGAACGGCGGACACGCCGGCAGCGCCGATCATCGGGTTGATCTTGCCGCCGCTCAGTCCCTTCAGGATCTGTCCGAACCAGCAGCCGCCCGCCGTGCTGGCCATGAAGGCGATCAGCCCGAGGACGATGATCTTGATCGTGCCGAGGGTCAGGAACTTGTCGGCTTCCATCGTGGCCCCGACGGTCAGCGACAGGAAAATCGTGGTGGTGTTCATGATCGCGTTCTGGGCCGTGTCGCTGAGGCGGTCGGCGCAGCCGCACTCGCGGAGCAGATTGCCGAACATAAGCACGCCGATCAAAGGCACCGACATGGGCAGGATCAGACCGGTCACGACCGTGACGACGATGGGGAACAAAATCCTTTCAAGCTTGCTGACGGGACGAAGCTTGTCCATCGTGATGGCACGGTCGGCCTTGCTGGTGCACAGCTTGATGATCGGAGGCTGGATCAGGGGAACCAGCGACATGTAGCTGTACGAAGCCACGGCGACCGCGCCGAGAATCTGAGGCGCCAGTTTCGAGCACAGATAGATGCTGGTCGGCCCGTCGGCGCCGCCGATGATGGCGATCGAAGCGGCTTCCTGTACGCTGAAGCCCAGCATCATGGCGCCGAACAGGGCGATGAAAACGCCCAGCTGAGCGGCGGCGCCGAGGAGGAACGTGATGGGGTTGGCCAGAAGCGGGGTAAAGTCGGTCATGGCGCCGATGCCCATGAAGATGATGACGGGGTAGATCTCCTTGACCGTGCCGAAGGACATATAGTACAGGAATCCGCCGGCCTGCGTCTCATTGCCCAGAGCGTCGAGCACGGGCCCGGAGGTGATGCCCGACAGAGGCAGGTTGGCCAGAAGGCAGCCAAACGCGATGGGGATCAGCAGCAGCGGCTCGAAGCCGCGGCCAATGGCCAGGTACAGCAAGACAAACGCCACCAGCAACATGACAATGTTGCCGCCCGTCAGCCCCGCAAAGCCGGACTCGCCGACAATGCGGGCAAACGCTTCAGAAACAACGCTCATAATTTTTTCCTCCTTGGAAAAATCACAAGATTATGCGGCCCGAGCCGCTTTCAACCGTTTTACGCCCTCCGCAAGCCTTACTTGCGGCCGGCGCTGACGATACGCATCGCGTAAATCACGCCGGTCAATCCTGCGAGCACGAGAAAAACGACGCCGAACGCAATCGCCGTGAGAGCCGTAGCCCCGCCCATGCCGTCAAAGACCATTCCGTTCACCTCCGCCCAAGAAAAAACTATCGAATACCAATAAATACAAGCTATTAAAAAACTTCATCATAGACGCGATGCGAATAAGAATAGCGGAAAAAGAGCTCAGCGTCAAGACAAAAAAGGCTAAGAGAAGTTAAACGCCAGCGGAAAAGTTTCACAATTTTTCAAGCGCCGATAAAAGCTGCGCAGCTGGCGCTGCCGTTTCGGCATTCTCGCGCTGCGTCGCGCCCTCGCAAACGAAAAAGACAGCCATCCCGGAAAAACGGGACGCTGTCTTTTCGTCACAAGCGGCGACGCCGCGAATTAAAACGCGAGAAGTCCGCGCTGTCGCTCCGCCTCGGCAATTCTCGCCGGCTATTCTGCGCCGTCGTCCGTCCCCCACTCCACCAACACCGTCCCCCACGACAAGCCCACGCCGAAGCCGGACAACAGGACCTTCATGCCCGCTTTCAGCCGCCCTTGTTCCGCGCATTCGCCCAGCGCGATCGGGATCGTCGAAGAGACCGTGTTGCCTTTGTCTTCAAGGCTGATCACAAACTTGTCCTCGGGGAAACGCATTTCGTCTCGCACCTGCTCCAGCAGAAGCCGGGACGCCTGATGAAAAACGATCAGGTCAAGCTCCTCTTTTCCGACGCCGGCGCGTTCCAGGCAACGCTGCACCGAACCGGGAACTTCTCTCAAGGAGAACTCGAGCACCTGGCGGCCGTCCATGACCACATTCTCCTGGCTGTGCACGTTGCCGAAGCGGTTCACCCGCTCCACGGCCGTGCTTTCCGAACGGGGCAGCGCCGTCTCCCCCGCTTCGATGATGATATCGCGAAGCCCCGAGCCATCGGTGCCGAGGTCGAAGCCGGTGACGCGGTCGCGCTCGCTCGCCTCAAGGAGCGTGGCCGTATAGCCGTCGCCGAAAATGGTGCGGATCGCCTTGTCGTGTTTGTTGACATAGCGCGTCACTTCGTCGCCGGTGATCAGCAGCACGCGGTCGGCGATTCCGGCAGCGATGTAGCCCTTGGCGATGGAGAGCCCGTACACGTAACCGGAACAGCCCAGTTCGTAGTCCACGGCGCCGCAGCTTTTCCGCAACCCCAGCTTGTGATGGACCACGCACGCAGTGGCGGGCGCGATGTAGTCGCGGGCCTCGCAGCAGACCACCAGCATGTCGATGCTGTCGCGGGAAACTGCCGGGCGTTCGGCAAAGAACTTCTCGCCCGCCATGGCCAGATAATGGGACACGGGCTTGTCGACGTCCGCGATATGACGTCTGACGATGCCGGTTTTCTTGTAAATTTTTTCGGGCGTCCACGTGCCAAATTCCCTGACCAGATCCTCGTTGGTCTCGAATCGCTCCGGCAGGCACCAGGAAATGCCTCTGACTGACATACCTCTGTTCATGCACTCAGTTCCTCCTCTATTGTGATCCAACGTTTCCGCCGCACAAATTTTATGACTTGGTTTTAATGGCTAGTGTTAAATTTTAACCGATGCGGGGGCATTTCGCAACGCCATCTTAATTACATAATCCAACCGATACCCTTTCGTCGGTACAGATCCTCAATTTTGTATCGCGAAACACGAAAAACATTTTCATTGACAGGGCGCGACAATTCTGCTACCGTTCAGACCGTACGAATTCGCCGTCTTTTCAGCGGCGTTTTCAACTTCGAGAAAAGAGGCATCCTCCAGTGGAATCACAGATAGAAGAACAGGCAGAAAAAAAGGAGCTCGGGCTTTTTTCGATCTTCATGATGATCTTCAAGATCAGCGCCTTCACGCTCGGCGGCGGCGCCGTGCTCATCGGCCTGATCCAGGAAGCGGTGAACCGCACGGGGCTGGTTCCCGAAGAAAAAACGGCCGACATGCTGGCGCTTTCGCTGGCGGCTCCCGGCGCGATGGGCATCAGCATGTCCTATCAGGCGGGGCTGGCGCTCGGCGGCCCGGCCGGCGCGGCGGCGGCCGTGTTCGGCATGGCGCTGCCGCCCTTCATCGCCATTCTTGTGCTTTCCAGCTGGCTGCTGGCGCACATGGGCTCGGGCTACATTTCCGCGTTCTTCAGCGGCGCCACGGCCGGCCTGGTGGTCGTGCTCGGCGCCATCGTCTGGAAGCTGGGCAAGAAAAACGCTCTCGTCAGCGTTAAGGATGCCGCGATCTGCCTGCTGGTCGCCGCGGCGGTGCTGATCTTCAAGGTCTCCGCGGTGTGGGGACTGATCGGCGGCACGATCGTGGCGCTGATCGTCAACCTGCTTCTCGAGAAGGAAGGGAAAAGGGCATGACGGATCTGATTGCCCTGTTTTTCATCTTCGCCAAGGTCAGTCTGCTCACCTTCGGCGGCGGCCTGGCGTCGCTGCCGTTCCTCTATGAAGTCTTCGTCACCGAAAAGGCCTGGCTGACGGCCGGCGTGTTCAGCGAGACCGTCGCGCTTGCGCAGATGACGCCCGGTCCCATCATTCTCAATTCGGCCACGCTGCTGGGCTACCGCTTCGCCGGGCTCGCCGGCTCCATTACCGGCACAGTGGCCGTTGTCGTCGCGCCGCTGCTGGTGGTGATGGCGCTGGTGTGGATTTTCGAGAACGCTTCCGGCGCGGCGCGCCTTTGGGTCGACCGCATCCGCGTCGCCATGCGCCCCGTCGTGGTGGGGCTGCTGGCCGTGGCGCTGTGGACGGTGGCGCTGCCCGTGCTCCATCGCCGCGAGCTCTGGGCCTTTGCGGGATTGAGCGCCGCGTTCTATTTCGCCGTCCCGTTCCTGCGCAAGTACCCTCAGATCTTGCTGTTCGGCATGGCGCTGCTGGCCGTCGTCCTCTACGCCCTCGGCATGGCGTCGCTCGCCGCGGCGTAATCTTTCGAAAAACTGCTCTCGCTTGAGAGACACGTGACGCGCGCTTAAAAACGTCCCGCTGAAAAGGCCGTTCGCGCCGGGGAAATTTCCCGGCGCGAACGGCCTTTTGTCTTTTTTCCTCTTCATTTTTATCCATCGGGCCGTTTCAGGCTGCGGAAGGATCCAGCCGTTTCACGACCAGCGAGTTCCAGTTCAGCAGCGTCAGAAGCCGTTTCGCCGCGGCGCCCGTCTGTTCCTGCGAATCGCCGATCAGCACGATCTCGGCGTCGGAGGTGATCCCCGCCGCTTCCAGCCGCGCGGCGGCGTCGGCTCCTTCGAGCTGAGCCGGCGTCAGAAAGACTTCGAAAGCGGCCGGCGTCCGTTCCGGCGAGGGCGCGCCACGCAGATCCACGACGAAAAAATCTTTTCGTCCGGCGCGCTCCGCCACGTATCGCGCCGTGACCGTTTCGACGTTTTCCATTTTCCGCATTTTCATGGCGTGGTCGGCGCGCCAGCCGAAGCCCATGAAGATGCCCGCGACGGCCATCAGGAACACGCTTTTTCTCATGGTGCGTTCATCCTTTCCCGAAGACTGCGTTTATTGTACAAAAAAGAGGAAGCGCGCGCAAACCGCTTTCCGATCCGCCACTTCCGCAAAAAAGAACGTTCGGAACCGAACCATTCCGAACGTTCTTTTTTAATTATTTCATTCGACGGTGACGCTCTTTGCCAGATTTCGCGGCTGATCGATATCGCAACCGCGCAGCAGCGCGGACTCGTAAGCGAATATCTGCAGCGGCAGGACCGTCAGGAAAGGCGTTAACTCGGCTTCGGTCATCGGTACCTTGATCGTTCCCGCCGCGTCGTTCACGTCGGGAACGTTTTCCGTGGTGACAATGATTACCGGCGCTTTTCTGGCGCGAGTTTCCTCCACGTTGGCAAGAATTTTTTCCAACAGATCGTCTGCGGGCGCAATCACTACGACGGGAAGTTTCTCGTCGAGCAAGGCGATCGGGCCGTGTTTCATTTCTCCGGCGGCATATGCCTCCGCATGGACGTAGGAGATCTCTTTCAGCTTCAGAGCGCCTTCCATGGCCACCGGATAGGAAACGCCCCGCCCCAAAAACAGAAAATCCCGCGCCGCGCCGAATTTGCGGGCCAGCGCTTTGACGGAGTTTTTCAGAAGCAGCGTCTGCTCCACCTTGTACGGCAAATCCTGCATCGCTCCAGCGAGGCGTTTTTCGTCCGCGGCGGACAGTTCGCCGCGGAGCTTGGCCAGGTACAGCCCGGCCAAAATCAGCACCGCCATCTGCGCCGTGAACGTTTTCGTCGCCGCCACGCCGATTTCGATGCCGGCGTTCAGGCGGATCACGTCGTCCACTTCACGCGCAATCGATGAATTGGGGGCGTTCGTCACGGCGACGGTGTAAGCCCCCGCTCCCTTTACATGCCGAAGCGCCTCGAGCGTGTCAAGGGTCTCTCCCGACTGGGATACGAAAACCGCCATGGTATCCCCGTCGGCTCTGAGCGGTCGATATCGGTATTCGGAAGCGATGTCGACGCGAATGTCGATCTTCAGATATTTCTCCAACACTCGCTGCGCGACGGTTGCGGCATAGAAGGACGTGCCGCAGGCAACGAGATCCATTCGCTTGAACGTCTTGGCCTTTTCAGGCGCGATCCCCCACTCGCCGCCGAGATCGATCAGGTCGCTTGCGGTACGGCCAAAAAGCGCGCGACGCAGGACGGAGCCCTGCTCGTTGATTTCTTTCAACATGAAATGCGGGTAGCCGGCTTTGTCGATCATCGCCGCGTCCACTTCCACGGAAACAGTGCGGCGCTGGTGCGCAACGCCGTCAAGATCCCAGAACTCGGCGCCCGATGTGCTCAGACGACAGATCTCGCCTTCGTTCAAAAAGATCACTTTGTCCGCATGCTCGACGATTGCCGGGACGTCCGACGCGCAATACGCTTCGCCGTCTCCCAGAGCGACGACCAGCGGCGCGCCTTTCCTCACGCAGTAGAGTTCATCCGGTCGATCGCCGAAAACAAGCACAAAGGCAAACGCTCCGCGGCACTTCTTGAAGAGCCGGCACAGGGCTTTGACAGGTTCTCCGTCATAGAGCCGGGCAAGAAGCTGCGCCGCAACTTCCGTATCCGTCTCCGAGCTGAAGTGCACGTTCCGAGCGACGAGTTCGTCGCGGAGTTCCTTGTAGTTTTCGATGATCCCATTGTGGACGAGAACCACCGTATGCTTCTCATCGGTGTGAGGATGGGCGTTCGCCGTCGTCACGCCGCCGTGAGTGGCCCAGCGAGTGTGCCCGATGCCGATGTTTCCGCTCAGGCCGCCCGCTCCGACAAGTTCTTTCAGCTTCGCCACCTTGCCCACGGTTTTGACCGTCCTGAAGGCGCCCTTCTCGCAGACGGCTACTCCCGCAGAGTCGTACCCGCGATATTCAAGGCGCTCCAGCCCTCGAACGACAATCTCGCAGGCATTCTTGGCGCCGACATAACCAACAATTCCACACATACTGAGCAACCTCCTCAGCATTGAAGGGCCTCCGCCGTTTGTTCCCGGGTCGCCCCGGGGTTTTGTGACGGAGGTTCATGGCTCCCCTTCGCCCGCCACGAAAGCATCCGCCGAATGGTTCGATCACTTTCGTCCTCGTCGACTGTCGCCGCGGAGTGAGAAGCGGTTCAGTCCTGGCGCTTCCGTTCGTTCGTTTCCTCCCGGCGTTTATATTATCACAAAAACGGGGAGGATTGAACCGTACGGTCCAATCCTCCCCGTGCGACAAGCGCGGCGGGCTCTAAAGAGCGCGAATCATCGCGCCGAACTTCTTCGACAGCGACGCGAGCGTATCGCGGTCCTTGCATTCCACCAGCAGACGGATCAGCGGTTCCGTCCCCGAAGAACGCAAAAACACGCGCCCGGTCGTCCCCAATTCGCGATTCGTCTGTTCGATGGCATTTCTCAATTCCGCGTCCTGCATAACCTTATCCCGATCCGAGACAGTGATATTCGTCAGTTCCTGCGGGAACGGATCGAAACGGTCCACCAGAGTTTCAGGCACTTCCCCCAACTCGCGGCATGCGCGCAGGAAGGCGAAGCCCGTGCAGAGCCCGTCGCCGGTTCTGACGTAATGGTCGATGATCACGTGCCCGGATTGTTCGCCGCCCAGTCCGGAAGCCGTGCTTTTCATCATGTCAAGAACGTATCGGTCGCCCACGGCACAGCGGAAAACCTGAATTCCTTCCTTGCGCAGATGATTTTCCAGAATGCCGTTGCTCATCACCGTCGCGACGACGCCACTGCCGAGAATGCCTTCCCGCTGCAGCCAGCGCGCCAGAACCCAAAGCACGATGTCGCCGTCGATGACCTTGCCCTGCCGGTCGACCAACAGGACGCGATCGGCGTCTCCGTCATAAGCGATGCCGATATCGGCGTCATTTGCCCGCACCGCCTCGGTCAAAGCCTCCAAATGCATGACGCCGCTTTTCTCGTTGATGTTCAGTCCGTCGGGCTCGGCGCCGATCAGCACGCTCTCGCACTCAAGCTTTTGCGCGATCAATGGGACGACGGTCGAAGCGGCGCCGTTGGCGCAGTCGAAAACGATCTTCATGCCGGAAAGGCGATCGCTGTCGAGGATCTGGAGCACGCGGTCGGCGTACATGATCGCAAAACCCTCCTCCGAAACCATCTCGCCGATGGAAGCTCCGGAAGGCCGCCAGTCGTCGATCAGGTCGTCCCCGAGATAATCCTCGATCTCCAGCTCTTCGCTGTCGCGCAGCTTTTGTCCCGCGCCGCTGAGAAATTTGATGCCGTTGTATTCCGGCGGATTATGGGAAGCGCTGATGATCGCTCCGCCCTGCGCTTTGAAGAAAAGAACTCCGTAGCTTACGGCCGGAGTCGGGATCACGCCCAGCAAAATAACCTCGGCTCCCGCGGACATCATTCCCGCGACAAGCGCCGATTCCAGCATTTTGCCCGAACGCCGCGTATCGCGCCCGACCACGATCTTGGGGCGCGGCGTGCCGCGCTGAATCAAAAACAGGACATACGCCCTTCCCAGACGAAGCGCCATCTCCGGAGTCATAGATCCCCTGTTGGCGATGTCGCGCACTCCATCGGTGCCGAACAGACAGCGACAACGCGGCGCCGGCGTGCTTTTAACATCCATTCGTTTCTCCTCCCTGAGAGCAGATTATTGAGACTGCCGCGTCACCTTTACGGTCAACGGTTCAACGCCGACCGATTCGACTCCGGCGATTTCTTTTCGTTTCAGATGGACCGGCAGGCGCATCGACGGAGCGACAATATTGGAAACGTCGACGAAAGCCGTCAGTTCAAGATCTTTCAGCGTCAAGTCCTGCAAAACATTGGCGGTCCCCTCGACATACACGGTCACCGTCGCCGGTTCGACGGCCCAGCGCACATCGGCGGACGCGCCCGTCACCGCAATGGGAATCTCTTCGTAGTCGCGGGTGTCGTTCAGCGTTTTCACTTCCACGTTCACGGTCACGGCCGGAGAAGAAAGCAGCGACAGGCCGGCGGGAACCTCCGCAATTTTCGTCTGTATGGAAGCGCTCTTGGAAAGGCGCGCCAGGTTGATCGGCTCCGTATAAAGCTTGGCGACCTGATCGAAAGCTTCCGCCCGTCCTTCGACAAGAATGGTCTCGGGGACCACCTTTGCGGAAAGGAGGCGAAGGCTCGGCGGCAGAGTGCCGCGAGTTCTCACTTCCACGGGAAGTTCCTTGCGCGGTATTCCCTGATAGTAGGTTGCGGACACGGTCACGTCGGCAGGCGAGAAATCCAGTTCCACCCCGCTGGGGGATCTGAGCGGAATGCGCCAGGCGCCGCCTCGGAAAAGTTCCTCCAGAGTCGGCCGCACGGAAATTTCGTAAATCGAGGAAAGCTGATCTTCGCGCCCGTGAGCCACCACCACGTCCGGATCCGCTGCGGCGCCGTCCATGACGTATCCTTCCGGCATGTTCTCCGGAGGCAGGATCTTGACCTTGAGCTCCTTGTCGATCATGCGCGCCAGCTCGATTTCGACGTCCTTGGGAACGATCTGCGCCACGTTCATGCGAGACGGCGCTTTGAAATGAATGGGCACGGTATGACGCCCGGCGCTCAGATCTTTCAGATCGACTTCGGAGGTGAGCTGGGAGTTTTGCAGGACGTTCATCGCCCGACGCTCGCCGTTCAACGTGACGACAACCGTCCTTACGGAAGGGAAAAGTGCGAGGTCCGCGGGGGGGTTCAAAAAATCGAGGCGCACTTCATACGTCTTGGCAATTTCCTCGTTGCGATTGCCGACGACGTAGAACCACAAAACAAACGAGAGGATCAACGAAACAACAACCAAGAAACTTCTGGAAGAAAGCCAATCGTCAAGACGGGCAGGCTGATTCTTTTTCATCGCCAATCACCTAATCGTTGCCGCCAAAAGAGCGCAGCTCTTCCTTGAGACTTTCCAGAACGCCCTGCTGCTCCTGATCCTGCCCGGAAAAATAGTGGACAAGATATTTTTTCAGCTGTGACTCTTTCAAATTTCTCGAGATTCTTCCGCCGATCGCCAGCGAGATCTCGCCGCGTTCCTCGGAAACGATCAACGACACCGCGTCGGAGACTTCGGTCACGCCGATCGCGGCGCGATGCCGCGTTCCCAGCCAGCGGGACAGATCCGCATCTTCCGTGAGAGGCAGATAGCATCCGGCGGAAATGATCTGCTCCGTGTCGATGATCGTGGCCCCGTCATGAAGCGGGTTGTTCGGCCAGAAAATGGCGATGATCAGCTCTTGAGTGATATCCGCGTTGAGGAGCACGGCGTTCCGCCAGTAATCCTTCAGCCCCGTCCCCCTCTGCAGGACGATCAGCGCGCCGATTTTATGCGCGCAGCAATACATCAGCGCCTTCGAGACTTCGTCGGCGACGACTTCAGCCCGTTTCAACGCTTTGCTCCGCCGCCACATGCTGCCGCGGCCAAGCTCTTCGAGGATGCGACGCAGTTCGGGCTGAAAAATGATCGGCACGATGATGAGCAGCGCGCTGAATCCTTGGGTCAAGATCCATGAAAAAGTATCCAGATTGAGCCAGCGCGCGGCAAAAGAGAGAACAACAAGCAGGAAAAGGCCCTTGACCAGCTGTATCGCCCGTGTCCCGACCAGAAGACTGAGCGTCTTATAAATAATATAGGTTACCAGTGCTATATCGATGACATCCTGCCATCTGAAAAATTTCAGCACGCCTACGGACAAGAACAACACTCCTTTTCCGGCTCATTTTTGTGATATTTTTGGAAGAACCGCTAAATCATATCACACAACCCGTCGCAAAAACATCGCCCCTTCGCTCAAAATCACGCGCCGGTCCGTGCGCCGGTATTGACGACGCCCTTATAGACAAGTCCCGCTTTGGTGTCGACCGTCACAACCATTCCCGTCCGGAGCGACGCAACGGCCCCCTTGGCGCCGACGATGCAGGGCAACCCCAGCTCCAGAGAAACGATCGCCGCATGGCTGGTGAGACCGCCCTCTTCCGTCACCACGGCCGAGACCTTATCAAGATATTTGACGTAGTCTTTTGTCGTGCTGCCGGTGACCAGAACATCTCCATTCTGAATTCCCACCAGATCCTCGACCTTTTTGACGACGAGAACCCGGCCGGTGACGACGCCCGGCAGCACCGGCAGCCCTCTGGCCACAATCTGGCCGATCGTATAAACGCGCAGCATGTTCGTCGTCCCGGAAACGCCCAGCGGCATTCCGGCAGTGATCACAAGCATATCGCCCTCTTCGGCGTAGCCCCGCTGCATGACGGCTCGCACGGCGTCCTTGATCGTTTGTTCTTCGGTGCCCCCTTCCGGGCACATGACAGGGAAAACTCCCCAGTACAGGCACATTTCACGGCAGCTCTTTTCCGACGGAGTCACGGCCAGGATCGGACATTCCGGGCGGTATTTGCTGACCATGGTCGCGGTCGAACCGCTGCGCGTCAGCGACACGATCGCGCGCGCCCTCAATTTTCGCGCCAGTTCGACGGCCGCCATGCTCACGCCGTCGGGCACGCTGTCCTCCAGCGTCGGAACCGCAAAGGGTCTTTGCCAGCGAACAAGGCCTTCCTCCGCCCGGTGGACGATTCGCGCCATGGTCTCAACCGCGCGGACCGGATATTTTCCGGCCGCGGATTCACCGGACAGCATCACCGCGTCCGCGCCGTCGAGAACGGCGTTGGCGACGTCGTTCGCCTCCGCCCGCGTGGGACGCGGATTGCGGATCATCGAGTCCAGCATTTGCGTGGCCACGATCGTCAGCTTTCCCCGGCTGCGGCAGATGTCGATGATCTGTTTCTGAACCAGGGGCACGTCTTCCGTCGGGATCTCCACCCCTAAATCACCGCGCGCGACCATCATGCCGTCGACGACGTCGGCGATCTCGTCGAGGCGTTCGACCGCTTTTCGGCTCTCGATTTTCGCGATCAGCTTGATGTCGCCGCCGGCTTCCTCGATCACGCGCCGGACAGCCAAGACGTCGTCGCGATTCCGCACGAAGGAAACGGCAATAAAATCGACGTCGTTTTCCACGCCCCAGAGGATGTCGGCCTTATCCTTGTCGGAAAGCGTCGGCAGGCTGATCTCCGCATCGGGAACGTTGATTCCCTTTCGGTTCGACAGCAGGCCTCCGACGATCACCTTGCAGACGAGCACGTCGCCGCGGATCTCGACGATTTTAAGATGGATCGTGCCGTCGTCGATAAAGACGTCTTGCCCGACGGCACATTCGCGCGCCAGAGTCGGATGGGTCACACAGACCCATTTGTCGCAGCCGCGGCTGCCGTCGTCGGGACGCAGCTCAAAAAACTGCCCCTGCTGCAGCGCTACCGGCTGATCGTTTTCGAGCAGCGTCGTGCGGATCTCCGGGCCTTTGGTGTCGAGCATGACCGCTACGGACGTTTTTTTCTCCGCGGCGACATCCCTCACCAAATGAAGCGCCTCCAGATGGCTCTCATGCGTTCCATGGCTGAAATTAAGCCGGGCCACGTTCATGCCGGCATCCACGATGCCGCCGAGAGTTTCCCTGTTGAGACTCGCAGGCCCAAGGGTGCAGACGATTTTAACTTTATGCTCCATAGACTGGCGTCTCCTCTCTGTCGCCGGGAAACGAAGCGCCGATCCGCGCTTCTCCTCTTCCAAAAAGCGCGACAAGATCGTCCTCAAGCGCTCTGGACGAGGTCACTCTTACATTCGGCAGCGCTATGGCCGCGGTTTCGACATCATCATCGACTTTGAGAATAACCGTCTGCCGGCCGCGATGTTCTTTCAGCATCGTCAGGAATTTTTTCTGCGGGATCTCCCTCAAAGCGTCCAACGACAGGCAGATCTCCACGTAATTGTGATCTGAAGCGTCATTTTCAAGCGGTTGAACGTCCGTTGCGATGATCGTTCTTTCACCGCGGTCGTCCGGTCGCCCGGTGACAAGGTAAGGCTTGCCTTCGAACAACGTCGGCTTTATTTCAAGCCATGACTTTCCACTGCGCGCTTTGGGGAAACAGATCACCTTGATCTCGTCCTCGCCGTCGTCAATGCTGAAGATTCCCATGGCGTCTCCCCGCTTCGTCATTTTTTCCTGCCACCCCGACAGAAGCCCCGCAAAGGTCGGCGTCGTGGTGTCGCTTTTCCAATAAGGAAGGTCGGCGATACGGGCGTTCGCTTTTTGCGCTGCCAAGCGGCGGAATCCATCGAAAGGGTGCCCCGAGATGTACATGCCCAACGCTTCTTTTTCCATTTCCAGCTTTTCCGTTATGTTCAGATCGTCAACTTCGGCGAGCTCCGGCTGGTCTTCGGACGTCATATCGCCGAAGAGCGACCCTTGATCGCCCTGCGAATCCCGCCTCGAAGCGACTTCAAACAGGTTGTCCAGCGACGTCAAAAGCTGCTTCCGGTTCGAGTTCAGGCTATCGAAGGCGCCGGCCTTGATCAGGCTTTCAATGACGGCTTTGCCGACGCTGTGCTTGTCGACGCGAACAATGAAATCCCAGAAGCCCTTGAAAGGGCCGCCTTCTTCTCTGGCTTTGAAAATCGAGTTCAAGGCCGCTTCCCCGACTTTTGTCACGCCGCCAAGGCCGAAACGGATTTCATTCTTCGTCGCCGTAAAGTCCGCATAAGACTGATTGATATCCGGCGCCAGGACGTCGATGCCCGAGGCGCGAACCTCGCGCACGTACTCGGCCATGACTTCCTTTTTCGCGCCGATCTTGCTGGACAGATACGCCGCCATGAACTCCTTGGGGTAATGCACTTTCAGCCATGCCGTCTGATAGGTGACGAGGGCATAGGCAGCGCTGTGAGACTTGTTGAACCCGTAGCCGGCGAATTTCTCGATAATGTCGAAGATCTCCGCGCCCTTCTCGGCATCAATGCCGTTTTTGGCCGCGCCGTTGATAAAGATGCTGCGGTGCTCGTCCATGACGGATTTTTTCTTCTTGCCCATGGCGCGGCGCAGCAGGTCTGCGCCGCCCAGCGTATAGCCCGCGAGCGTCGAAGCGCATTTCATGACCTGTTCCTGATAAAGCACGACGCCGTACGTTTCGTTGAGGACCGGTTCGAGCAGCGGGTGCAGATAATGAACTTCTTCGCCGTGCTTGCAGTTTACATATTGATCGACCATGCCGCTTTCCAGGGGGCCGGGTCGGTACAGCGCCAAAATGGCGACCAGATCGGCAAAGCGGTCGGGCTGCATCTTCTTGATCAGGCGGCGCATCCCCGACGACTCAAGCTGAAATATGCCCAAAGTATCCGCATTTTGCAGGAGCCGATAAACTTCGGGATCGTCAAGCGGCAGGCGGTTCAGATCGCCGAGAGTCGTGCCGTTGCGCTTGACGTTGGCGACCGCCTCTTCAAGGATCGACAGCGTCTGCAAGCCGAGGAAATCCATTTTGACGAGGCCGAGGCTGGCAACGGGGTCCATGGAAAACTGGGTTGCGACCTGCCCCTCTTCGATCTGGCGCACGGGGACGAGATCCGTCAATGGCTTGGGGGTAATGACCACTCCCGCCGCATGCTGTGAGCAATGACGCGCCAACCCTTCCATGCTGCTCGCGGAAGTCAGCAGCTTCGATATTTGCGAATCGCTCTTTTCGAGATCCTGCAAGTCCGGCGTCTGTTCCACAGCTTCCTTTATGCTCTTGGCGCCGTCAGGTACCAGGTTGGCAACCTTGTTGACGTCTGCATAAGGCATTCCCATGGCGCGCCCGACGTCTTTGATGGCCTGCTTGGATTTCATGCGGCCAAAAGTGATGATCTGCGAAACGTTCTCCACGCCATATTTATCAACCACGTACTTGATCAGCCGGTCGCGCCCTTTGTCGGAAACGTCGGTATCGATGTCGGGCATGGAAACTCGCTCGGGATTGAGGAACCGTTCGAAGATCAGGCCAAACCTGATCGGATCCAGCTCGGTGATCTTCATGGAATAGGCCACCAAAGACCCGGCCGCAGAGCCGCGCCCCGGCCCGATGGGGATGCCGTGGGATTTGCAGGCGCCGATCACGTCCGCGATAATCAGAAAGTACCCGGGAAATTTCATCTGCTTGATGATTCCCAATTCGTAACTCAGACGATTCTCGTATTCGTCGGGGATCACTTCGACGCCGAGACGTTCTTTCAAGCCACTGCGGGCCATTTTTTCAAGGTATGTGTCAAGGGTCATCCCTTCCGGGATTTCGAACTTTGGCAGCAAATAATCTCCGGTGTTCAGGGCAAAATCGAAATGGCACCGCTCCGCGATCCGCAGCGTGTTCTCCAGAGAGTCGGGAGCCTCGCTGCCGAAATACCCCCACATCTCCTGCGCGGATCTGAAATAGAAGTCGTTCACCCTGAAGGACATGCGTCCAGGATCCGTGATGACCTTTTTCGTGCCGACGCACAGCAGCAGTTCGTGCCAGTCATAATCGCTGCTGTTCAAATAATGGGCGTCGTTCGTCGCAAGCAACGGGAAGTTGTTCTTCCGCGCCATCTCGATGATCATTTTGTTGACTGCGACCTGTTCGGGAAGCTGGTTGGGCATGATTTCCAGAAAGAAACTCTCCGCCCCGAAAATATCGCGGTACATCTGGGCGCGTTCCAGCGCCCCTTTTTCGTCCCCTTCAAGCAAAAAACGGGGAATCTCGCCCGCCAGACAGGCCGAAGAGCAGATCAACCCCTTGCTGTATTGGGCCAGCAGCTGGTGATCGACGCGCGGCTTGTAGTAAAAACCTCTCGTATTGGCGATCGATACAAGTTTGATCAGGTTGTGATAGCCTTCATCGTTCTCGGCAAGCAGCAGAAGGTGGTTGTATTTTTTTTCTTTATTGTCGATGCCATCGGGGCTGACATACATTTCACAGCCGATGATCGGCTTGACGCCCGCGCTTTTGCACTGCTGATAAAATTCGACGGCTCCATACATCACGCCATGATCGGTCATGGCCACCGCCGGCATGCCCCATTCGGCGCAGCGCTTGGCCAAGTCGGCGCAGCGTATGGCGCCATCGAGAAGGCTATATTCGGTATGTACGTGCAGATGAACGAAATTCTTCTCTGCGGACATAAAAATCTCCTTTCGTGTCATACAAACAAGTTCAAACGTCCGGCTCTCTGCATCTCAGGAATCATTCTCGTCGGGGGCGTCGTCAGTACTTTCGTGGGGGCGGCAATACAACAGATCCCCTTCCATGAAGGTTCCCCGCAGATAATCTGCGAGCGAGCTGTTTTTTGAAGGAGTAGCGGTTGCGTTTTTATCGGCACGAGCGTTTCTTTTCTCAAGACGCTCCGGAGCGGCCGCTTCCGCGTCACGGCGCAGAAAACCCGCATACGGCGAGTCCTTCCCGGGCTGATCCTCCGCGAGCGCCAGCTGCAGAGGCGTGTTCTCGGGAGCACGTTCCGCGTCGAGATGATCAAAACGCTCAACGCGGCTTCCACATTGGAGTTTTATGGACTGAATCTCCAGATCGTTCAGGTGCAGGACCGACTGAGCCGCTTTGGCCATGCGCTCGCTGTTCAGCGTCTCGTATGCCTGAACGTCGTCTTCGTTCAACAGGATGCCCAATTCCTGCCTCTCCCGATCATAAACGATATCCGCAAGGCATAAGGGCACCGCGACGTTGGGCTGCTTTCCCAAGGCAGAAAGAAGAGCGTCTTTCACATCGCTGTGAAGAGGAGCCAAACTGCCGACGGTCTCCGCAGAAGGAACTTCCGCCGCAGAAGGGGAAGCGCCGCTCTCAGCGCGGGCAGCTTGTTCGCGAGGCGGCATTTCCGTTTCAGGAGCGGTTTGCGCCTTCTGCGCTGCCGAAGGCGCGCTCTCCGGTAGACGGCTCCGTACCGGAGCGGACGCGGGCGCACCCGTATCGCGCGCGCCGCTTCGAATCCGCGCCGCGCGTCCCTCAGGAGAGACATTGGTCGCCGACGCGGCCGTCTCTACGTCCGGCAACGACACTTCAGAAACGGCGCTCTTCAGAGTCCAGCTGACCAACAGCCCGCACAGCACATCGATCGAAAGTCCGCGTCGGACCTGAGGCAAGAGAGAAGCAATCCGCGCCATTAATTCTTCAAGGTGCGGCAAAGACAGAAAATCTTTCTCCTGCGCCAGCCATTGACGCTCTTCTTCCGAAAGCGCCAGTGCGCGCAGGATCTTCTCTCCCCAGCGCTTTTGCAGCCATAGATTCCGCACGCACGCAAACAGCACCGACAGGAAACGTTCGGGCTCCGCGCCCGAACGAAAGAGACCTTCCAAAATGGGGAGCGAATTCTCCGGCGTTGCATGACTGCCGGACAGCCATTGACGAATCGAAGACGAACTGCCGCCCCCCAAAAGCTTATCCACCGTCTCCCGCGTCACGCTGCCGGCGCCCAAAGCGATCGCCTGTTCCATCAGGGACAGCGCATCGCGCATGCCGCCTTCCGAATTGCGGGCGATCTCCCACAGCGCTTCATCCCGGGCATCGATACGCTCCGCTTCCGAGACCTGCTTCAAACGATTGACGATCTGCTCCAAAGTCATGCCGTGGAACGGAATATGCTGGCAGCGCGAGCGAATTGTCACGGGCACTTTGTGGGGAGCGGTCGTTGCCAGAACGAATATCACGCGTTCAGGGGGCTCTTCGAGCGTTTTCAAAAGCGCGTTGAACGCGCTGATCGACAGCATGTGGACTTCGTCGATGATGTAAACTTTATACGGACAGGTGAACGACGCCAGAGCGACGTGTTCTTTGAGATTGCGAATCTCGTCGACGCTGTTGTTGGAAGCGCCGTCTATCTCAATGACGTCAAGACAACTTCCCTCGCGGATGGCCCGGCACGTTTCACATTCATTGCAAGGTTCGGCTCCCGTTTTGGACGGGCAGTTTACCGCTTTTGCAAAGAGACGCGCAACGGTGGTCTTTCCACAGCCTCTCGGGCCGGAAAAAAGATAGGCATGACCTATCGCGCCGCTTTCAATAGCACGTGTGATCACGCCAATTGCCGCGGACTGGCCGACGACGTCGGAGAACTTTTGCGGTCTGTACCGCCTGTAGAGGGATATATACACTTTTCTACCTCCAGAATGGGGCACGTTATATAAGTACTTTATAAGACATCTCTACGTTCGCTCCCCATTCGCCTTACAGGTTGTAATTCGCCATCGGATGCTTCTTTCTCGCTTCCGTCAAAGCTTTTACAAGCTGTAAACGAACGTGCCCCAAAGAATCTGCTCCTTTGGGCAAGGGCTCCCGTAAAACGCAGCTCACTCCGATATAGACCGCCGATGGACGGCCGCCGGCCTCGTCGACGCGAATATCGTACACGGGAGTTTCTATTTGCAGAGCGCGCTGCAGAACCATCCGCGCTCCCTCAAAGATCTGTCTGGATTCGGAAGAGGCCGGGGCCTGCACGATCACCGTATCGTCAACTCTCAGCAAAAGCCGGCCTCCCTCCTCGCCGAGCCGAGGAATCAGCAGTTTGAGGACGTCTTTGCGCTGAATTTTATGCCCTCTGCTTTCGACAGCGCTGGCGATGTAATGGATGCGTTCCGATATTTTGGGATGGTCGCGATAAACGCCGGGATCAACCCATGGCTGCTTCAGCTCTTCCGCAGCAAGACTTTCCATGACCGTGACGCCGGCGGACAGTTCATATCCCGCATTTTCGGCGATGGTCACCGCGCCGAGGTCAGCTTCCTGTTCAAGGTCCCGGCTGTAAGCATTCGAAACGGCAACGGCCGCTACGTTGGAAAGGACCATCGCGGCGCCCGCTCCCCGCGAAGCGACGGCGATCGCCAGAGCCGCAAGCGAAAGCTTCTGGTTCCGTTCCATCTGGATGATTCCGTGTTTCCCGTCGGCGTGACTCAACTCGTGGGCCATGACAAAAGCGAGCTCTGCATCGGACCTGACGAAATCTATCAGACCGGTTGTGACATAGATGTTGCCGCCGGGGATACAGAACGCGTTCGGCGATTTTTCTTTCACGACATGGACATTATATGGAAGCGGGCGTTTCACCCAAGGCGTCAAACGATTAAAAATGCCTCTCACGCGAGCAGTCACAAGAGGATCTTCAACAAATTCCATGTTTTTGGCAATTTCTTCGGCGACCCTCGCGCCAATCGCAACTTCCCGCTTCACGGAAGCTTCGATCCCCGACTCTTTCTTCCTGCGCGCAGAGGCCGGCTCCGTACAGCCGCAGACAAGCACGCCGAACAGCAGAAAAACGGATATGCAGAAACGCTGTTTTTTTCCGGGACTGAACACGGATCATCCCTCTTTTCTCTTTAACGGTCTCGATACCGCGCCTCTCCAGAGCGCCGCCCGAGAGGATGGGCTTCGCTTCGAGGCTTTACGGCGCGCAGATTTTTTCATTGGAGGCGAGTATTAATCCAGCTTTTCCAGCGTAACTTTATCAATATACGGCTCTATCGACGCACGCCCTTTGATGTTTTTGTCCACATGGGTAGAGCTCTCGATCGCGCACGCCATGGCAAAGCGAATCGAATCTTCCGTGCCCATCCCTTCGGCATCCGCAATCACCATCCCGGTGACGAGAGCGTCCCGCGCTGTAAACAAAAAGGCTTGGCTTTTGTCCCGTGTCATCTTCGCGAGATAAGTCCCATGGGAAGTGGCGAAGACATCGCCGTAAACCTGATACGAGACCACGCCCCAGGGGATCCCCATCTCGTGGACTTTATGCGCGGCCGCCACGTAAGCCTCAAGAGAGTCCACCGGCCTGCCCGCCAGATGCTCGATCTGCGTATCGGGAACTTTCGCCATGCGGGGCTGCGTCTCCAGAGCCATCAGAAACGGGGAACCATAGGCGTCGATATACACCGGCAAGCCGGCTTCCTTGGCCATCAGCGAAAGTTCCTTATAGGTTTCTTTCGGCATTCCCGCCGGGAGGGAGCCGCCGATGACGACCGCCGACGCTCTGTTGATCATGCGCTTGTAATTCATGAGAAACCTTTTGCGCGCCTCATCGTCAACCCGGGGGCCTTTTTCGTAAATACTCGTTCCCTCGTCGGGATTTTTCAGGGAAAGATAAACATTCGTACGCGTCTCTCCCTGAATATGCACAAAATTCGTCGTCACATTTGCCCGGCGCAGCGCGTCGCGAATGTATTCACCGTTGAAGCCGGCCAGGAACCCCATTGCCACGGCACTGTACCCCAGTTGCGTCAGCATCAGAGCCACGTTGACGCCTCGCCCTCCCGGCATCCTGAGGGTAGCATTCGCCCGGGACCAGCTGCCCAAAACGATCTCGTCAAGCAAATACTCTTCATCCACCGAAGGGTTCAACGTTACAGTCACTATCATCGTCATTCCTCCATTATTTAGAAAGCCACGTGAAAACTTATACAGGGAATTCATCCTGATCTTGACCAAAAGAGTGAATCGCAGCCGCAAAGCGCGCTCTCCAGACCATGCAGCAAACGAGCACGCTTGAGCGACTGGATTCTCCCGGCATGTCGTCGGCTCGCCGTCAATCCGTCCTCTCAAAGAACCGGCATCAATCACAGACAAGGAGAAAAAACTCTTTGAAAGAAACACTCCACGCTAAATCATACCACGTTTATGGGCGCTGAAACAGTTTTACAGTTTTCTTCAACATGACAATTTCTCACGAAAAAATCAACGCAAAGAAAGCCCAAAGAGAACCGCGAAACAAATAAAAGAGCCTGTCTCGCCTCTCGCTTTTTTGCGAGTTTCGAGACAGACTCATCGTATTCCCTTCTTTTCTTTTCTATGCCATGAAGAGTACAATAAAACCGACTTCAGGAAAAGGAGTTGAAAACAACAGGGCGCAAAGCAGGAAGACATTCAGAGAGCACACTTCCTCACCTATGGATTGAATGGCGGGCTCGCCGCTACGAACAACGGCATCAATTTATTACAAAGGAGCGGATAGAAGATGCGCGTATATTGTCTTGGAGACAGCACGACCTACGGCTTCGGAGTTTCCCGCCGCGAAGCCTGGCCTGCCCTTGTCGGCGCGGCGACCGGTCATGAGATGATCAACGGAGGGGTCAACGGCGACGCCACGTCGGGCATGCTTGCGAGGTTTTGCGTCGACGTTCCCCGGCTCAAACCGAACGTCGCTGTTCTTATGGGAGGCTGCAACGACATTTTCCTGACGGGAAGCGACAGCACGGCGCGGTGCAATATGGGGTCGTTGGTCCAGCAGGCATTATCCCTCGCGATCATCCCCGTAATCGGCTTTCCTGTTCCTTTCGAGCCCAGCTTGGTACGGGACGACTGGTCTCTTCTGACGGATTTCCGTTCAGCCGCAGAGATCCTGCGCCAATATGTCGCATGGCTGCGCCGTTACGCCGAAGTTTTTCGGGTGCCCTTCGTGGATTTCTGGGGGCTGTTCGCGCAAATGCCAGATCCTCGGAGAACTTCATTCTACCTCGACGGCCTCCATCTGACCGCCCAGGGACATAAAATGATGGCCCATCTGATGGCCGAGGAGCTGAAAAAACTGGTCTGACTTTCGCCGCTGCCGTCTCGCCAGGTCATTCAGAGAGAAAAGCCCGAAGCTGAGAGGGGGCAACGCCGATAAAGCTGCCTTTGAGGAGTTCGTCGGGTAGAATCTTCTCAAGCCCCTCAAAAGGATAGGGACGCCCTTGTAAAAGCAGCTCCACTTTTTCCGTGCCAAGATAGCTGAAAAAGTCGCCGTAAAAACGGCAGTTCTCCACGACGCCGTCCATCACCGACAGACAGAACTGCACGGTTCCGCCGGGAAAACGCCGCTTGTCCGTAAAATCGAACTCCGGAGAAGCCCCCCAGTTCCAGTCCCAACGGGAGTATTTTTGAGCGAAAAGCTCTTCCGCTTTCTCTGCTTCGTCGTTCGAAGGCGTTCTGACCGTTTCAGCCCGATAAAAGGAAATCAGCTCGTCGGCAAAGCCTGACTGAAATTCTTCCATGGCAACGGGGTTTTTCAGACAGGGCAAAAGGTTCGTCACGCGGCTGCGTACGGATTTCAAGCCCTTGGACTGAAATTTTTCAGGATCCACTCTCAAGGAGTCCACGACGTCCTCCAGCCGAGAATCAAAGAGGATCGTGCCGTGATGGAGCACCACGCCGCCGCCTGAATGCTGCGCCACGCCGGAGAATTTGCGTCCTTCGAGGGTCACGTCATTTCGGCCCGTACGCTCTGCCCTGACTCCCAGCGACGCAAGATAACCAAGCAAAGGTATCGAGAAAGAATGGATGTCCAGCGTAGCCGCGTCTTCGGTGGGAAGAATGACTGTGTAATTCAGATTTCCCCTGTCGTGGTAAACGGCTCCGCCGCCCGTAATACGGCGCACCACGAAGACATTCCGTTCCTGGGTGAATTTCCGGTTCACCTCTTCGGCCGTATTTTGAAAACGCCCCACCACCACCGTGGGATCGTTGCTCCAGAGCATCAGAAAACCTTCCTTGTCGCTCTGCGCCTTTAGAAAAAGGCTTTCCTCCAAGGCCAGATTGCGCCGGGGATCGTGATTGTCGTTCAATACATAGGTGAAATTCATCGTCCTACCTGCCCCTGTCTTTAAGCGTCGTCCGCAGTCCGTGATTCCTCGTAAAAAACACAGAGACTCCGTAAGCTGCCAAGTTCAGCCTCTAAGCCATTCACACTCATTCACAACAGAAATTCTCCGAGGAAAGGCCAAGGTCAAGCCACTAAGCGAGTTACGCAGACTCCACAGCGGTCGAGCACGTCCGAGCGAGTGGACTCCCTCGGGGGCGAGACAATTCGTTTGTCGTCTTCCAGTAAGAAACAGCGTGAATCCATCTTATGGGAAGCGCTGCATCAATTAAGACAAGAGAGGATGGTCGTCGCACGAATCACCCTCTCTTGCTGAATGCATCCTCAAATTGTCTATGCCTGTGGCGGCAAGTGTATGGCTCTGCCCTGCAGATCCAGCGTCGCTTCGGCGAGCGCTTCGCCCACCGTGGGATGGGCGTGAACGGTAGAAATGATCTCGTCCGCAGTCGCCTCAAGTCTGAGCGCCAGGGCACCTTCGACGATCAGATCCGTAGCATGGGGGCCGACGATGTGAACGCCGAGGATTTCGCCATATTTCTCATCGGCGATGATCTTGACCATGCCATCGGTTTCGTTCATGATCAGACTTTTGCCGTTCCCTATCAGGGGGAACCTCCCGACTTTGATCTTGCGTCCCGTTTCAACAGCAGCCTTCTCGGTCATGCCCACCCAGGCCATTTCAGGAAGAGTATAGACGCAGGATGGGACGGTCTTATAGTCCATATCACAGGAGGCCCCCATGATATTTTCCGCCGCGACCTCCCCCTCCGCGGAAGCCACATGCGCCAGCATGATGGGCGAGCAGCAGTCGCCGATGGCGTAAATGTTCCTGACGGAAGTTTCCATCTTTTTATTAACGGCGATGCGGCCGCGCTCGGCCTTCACTCCCGCGGCATCAAGGTTCAGAGCTGCCGTGTCGGCGCGCCTGCCGATGGAAAGAAGAACCTTGTCGGAGCTGAACTGCAGCTCTCTGCCCAGAGAATCGAGCACATGGGTCATCACGCCGCTCGAAATGGAGTCAAAACCAGTCACCTTACAGCTCGTATGGATTTTCACCCCAAGGGCTTCCATGCGCTTGCGGACGATGACTCCCATTTCCTCGTCGGCAGGGGGAAGAATTGCCGGCATCATCTCGACGACGGTCACATCCACGCCCAGAGTCGCGTACAAGCAGGCAAACTCCATGCCGATCACGCCTCCGCCCACGATAAGGAGCTTTTCAGGCAGTTTCGCGAAGGAAAGGGCTTCGGTACTCGTCACGATGCCCTCAGACTCGATTCCCGGAATTGCAGGAATCACGGGAGCCGAGCCGGCGGCAATCACAAAGGCATCGGCCTGGATGGTCCTGCCCGACACTTCGACGGCGGAGGAAGAGAGAAAATGAGCTTCGCCGGAGACGACGGCAACTTTATTGGCGGTCAGAAGCCCTGACACCCCATCTACAAGCTGCTCGACGACCGCGTTTTTTCGATTCTGAACGGCAGCCCAATCCACGCGAAGGCCGCTGCACAGGACGCCGAAATCCGCCCCGTGTTTCATCTCGCCGTAGAGTTCGGCCGATTTGACGAGAGCCTTGGTGGGAATGCACCCCACGTTGAGACAAGTGCCGCCCACTCTCTCCCTCTCCACGAGTGTGACGTCGGCCCCAAGCTGCGCCAAACGGATGGCGCAGACATAACCGCCGGGGCCCCCGCCGATGACGACGACTTTTTTCTTGCCGGCGGAAGACGCTGCAGAGGAGACCGCGGCCGGGGCCACGGACGTCTCTTTCCCGTCTGAAGTCCGCGGCGGCGCAGACCTCGAAGAGACGACCTCGCCGGCCTCGCCGACAAGCGCAACTTCCCCACCCACCGCAATGCTGCAGTTCTCGGGCACCTCAATTTTAAGAAGCACCCCGGAGACCTCCGACTGATATTCATAGGTCAGCTTATCGGTGGACACGACGAAAAGAACTTCGCCGACGGCAACAGCGTCGCCTTCAGCCTTGTTCCATTTTGAAATGGTGCCTTCGGTCATCGTCAGGCCAAGCTTAGGCATGGTGATGGATTGAGCCATTGATCTTTATCCTTCTTTCGCAATATCTAAAATACAAGAGGAGGAACCGAACGTTCTCTCGCCAGAGCCCTTCTTCTTCAGAGCAGCATCAGGTAAGGATTTTCCAGGAGCTCCTTCAGCCTCTGCAAGAACTTCGCCGCGTCGGCGCCGTCCACAGAACGGTGATCGGCGGTCAGGCAGAAGGTACTCATTGGGCGGATCGCGATCTGTCCATCCCGGACCACAGCACGCTCTTCGATCATAGTTACACCGAGAATGCAGGATTCAGGCGGGTTGATGATGGGCGTAAAGTGCTTGATGCCGAACATGCCCAGGCTGGAAATCGTAAAGGTGCCACCGGACATGTCGTCGGGCATCAAACTGCCGCTGCGGGCCTTTTCCACAAGCGCCGCGCTCTCGCCTGAAATTTCTGCCAGTCCCTTGGTCTGCACGTTCTTGACGTTGGGAACGACCAAGCCGCCGTCCACCGCCACAGCAAGGCCAATATTGACGAAGCCATGCATGACATAACACTTGCGCTCCATGTCGGTCGAGCAGTTGCACATGGGCATCTCCATAAGAATTCGAGCGCAGGCCTTCATGATAATGTCATTAAAGGAGACCTTGGCGCCGTCGTTCTTCAACGCATTGCGCATCGCCTTGAGAGCAGTGCAGTCCACGTCGGTCTGGTAATTGACCGCGGGAATCGCAGTGACGCTCTCGGTCATGCGCTCCGAGATAATCTGACGCATTTTCGTCATGGGTCTTGCGTCCGCGTCGTTCTCACAGGGTTTCACAGCCTCTGAGACTTTGGTGGCAGAAGCTGCGGGAACGATCCCAGCGGCTTTCATGACATCGCCGCTCATGACGCGACGACGGCCGAGCCCCAAATCAGCCATGTCCACGCCAAGCTCCGCAGCCATCTTCGCGGCGAGCGGCGATGACTTGACCTTATTCGCGGCAAGCCATGCTTCCACGTCGGCCACATGGATCATAGGCGGCTCTCCGTGACCAGCGACAGCGGAAAGATCCACCTTTCTCTCTTTGGCCAGACTCCGCGCTTTAGGCGTCGCATTGACGGTACGGGCATCCGCATAGGCCCTGGCGTCCGAGAGGTGAACCATGGGAGGCTCGCCGTGTCCCACGATCAGTGAAAGATCGATACCACGGGCTTTCGCAAAGGCGCGGGCCTTGGGCGAAACGTTAACAGAGCTCTCCCTTAGCGGCGATACCGCCGCTAAGGGTAACGTCACGCTGGCTTCCGGGACTTTGACGGAAACGACCTTCGCCGCGGGAGCGGCCTCGACCGATTCGCCGACGCCTCCTACAATGCCCACTTCGCCGCCGACGGTAACTGTTCCCTCTTCGGGCACGACGATTTTCAGCAGCGTTCCGTTTACCTCCGCCCGATACTCGTAGGTCAGCTTGTCGGTAGAAACGACGAACAGGGAGTCTCCCGTCGCAACTGAATCTCCTTCTTTCTTCAACCATTTCGAAATCGTTCCTTCAGTCATCGTCAGACCGAGTTTGGGCATTGTAATAGAAGTTGCCATGAATCAATTCCCTCTTTCCCTATAATAAAGAATCCGATGCCAAGATGCCTCCTGTTCAAACACTCCGGCTCGCCGACCAAGTGTCCAGAAAAGTTTGCTCCTGCCTTCTCCATCCACGCAGCCAAAGCAACGCTGCAACTCTCCCATCCGAACGAATAGGAGAAGGCCGAAGAAACCTACAGCATACCCATCCAATGAGGAAGAGCCGTCGTAATCGAGGGAAACAGCGTGATCAGCAACAGCGCAATCAGAGCGGCAAAAAGTTGAGGAAGAACGTCTGGAACTATATCTTCAATCGACAGGTTGCTGATGCGAGCCCCAACATAGAGATTGACCGCTACAGGAGGCGTGACCTGCCCGATTGCCAAGTTGACGGTCATCATGACGCCGAACCAGATGGGATCCCACTGAAAATGAGCGATAATGGGCATCAGAATAGGCAGAAAGATGTAGCAGATCGAAATAGCATCGAGAAGCATGCCCGCAAAAAGCAAGATCACATTGATCATGAGCAGGATAATGACGGGGCTATCAGAAACAGACAACAGGACCGCCGCAATTTTATCGATCAGGCCGATAGTAGCTCCAATCCAGCCGTAAAGCCCGGCGCAGGTGACCACGAGCATGACTACGGCGGTCGACACTACCGTGTCGACGAGAATATCGTAGAACATCTTCCACGACATGGTGCGGTAGACCACCATGCCGACAAACAGGCCGTAGAATACGGCCACAGCTGCGGCTTCGGTCGGAGTGAAAATTCCACCGTACACTCCGCCGAGGATAATCACAGGAGTAATAAGTCCCCATAAGGCATCCACGAAGGCCTTCCACACCTCCCTGGAAGCCCCCCGGGGCGCGCCGCGGTAGCCGCGTTTTACCGATACGAGATAAACGAGAACGCACAGACATCCGGCAACCACCAGCCCGGGGAACACGCCGGCAGCAAACAGCGTGCCGATGGACTGTTCCATGATATCCCCGTAGACGATGAAGCAAATACTCGGAGGGATGATGATGGCGAGCCCTGCCGCGACCGACACCACGGCCGTCGCAAAGGGTTTATCGTATCCAGCGTCGACCATGCCGGGGATAAGGATAAGTCCCAGGGCGGCCACCGTAGCAGGCCCCGACCCCGAAACGGCCCCCCAAAAAGCGGCGACGAGAACGGTCGCCACTGCAAGTCCGCCGGGCATGTCGCCCACAAGCTGCTTAATCAGGGCGATCAGGCGTTCCGCGATCCCCACCTTCTCCATAATGACGCCAGCCATGACGAAGAAAGGGATTGCGAGCAGAGGGAACTTGGCAATGCCTGAAAAGTAGCTGTAGGAAAGCATCTGGTAACCCATATCCCAACCAATGGCGACGACGATGGCCGTCATGCCCAGGGAAATGGCGATAGGCACGCCGAGAAGCAGAGGGATGAAGAAAAGGATGACAGTCCAGAGCGCCGAATCCGAAAAGAATTCGCTCATAAGAATCGCCCCTTTCTCAATATCTGCCCTGCGCGACGAAATCACGCGCAGCCTGCGAAAATCTAATCAAAATAATTACAGAAAAGAAGGGGACCGCAGCAGAATACACGGCCGATGGGATAGCGAGCGATTCCGTGACAGATCCGAGTTCAATCTCATCTATCACCTGAGAGGTTCCGAGCCACGTCAGCAGACCGAGGAAGACCACCGTCAGAAAGCAAGAAAAGCAGAAACAAATCTTGCGAACTTTCTTTGGTAGATGATTATACACAAAGGTCATGGCTAGATTCGCATTCTGGCGGAAGGCCAAGGATGTCCCCGCCATCACGAGCCACACAAAAAGGTTAACCGTCACTTCCTCGGTGAACGAAAGCGGATATACAATAACATAGCGAGTTATCACGTTTACGAAGGTAATCGAAACCATTATAAAAAGGACAACCGCGCCCACGATCTCTTCAAAGTGAGCGAAGAATTTTTTCAACATAACGCTGCTCCTTTCACGTTGAAAGTGTACCGGAACAGAAAAGTTGCGCTGTCGAGAAAACGCTCAGTTAAGTGGGGAGCGCTTTTGCGCGCTCCCCTTTCTGTATGAAATACCGAGAGAACTACTTCTTGGCGACGGCGGCCATATCTGCGACTGCCTGATCCATGATCTGAGGGAACTTACTGTACCACTCGTCGCGAACCGGTTTTGCCAGAGCGGCGAAGGCGGCGGTCTGCTCCGGAGTCAGCTTGGTGACGACCATTCCGACCTTGGCGAGTTCTTTATACCAGTCGGTAACTTCGGGCAACTTGTTCATCTTGGCAAGGTAATCATAGGCCCAGCCGTCGTCAAGGCCAATCCGGGCAAGGGCAATCTGGAATTTCGCGGCTTCCTTGGCCGCTTCCTCGATGATTGCCTGATCTTCCTTAGTGAAGGACTTCCAGACGCCAGGGTTCACCGAGAACAATGTGGGATCGATTACACAGTGCCAGTCTAGCATGTACTTGTTGTACTCGTAGACTTTTACGGGGTAGAAGGTGTTGATTGGGTTCTCCTGGCCGTCGACGACGCCCTGCTGCAGGGCAGTCATCGTATCGGACCAGTTCATGGCGATGGGATTGGCTCCCATAGCTTTGTAGGTGTCGAGGAACAGTTTGGAGCCAACGACGCGGAGCTTCAACCCTTTGAAATCCTCCGGGGTGTGGATCTCCCTTTTCGAGTTGGTCAACTCGCGGAATCCGTTTTCGCCGTAAGCGAGAACTTTAACGCCCTTGAGCTCCACGGCAGTCTTGATCATGGCGCCGCTCTTGCCGCCTGTGATGGCATCCATCGCGGCATAGCGATCGGGCTGCTCCGCCACGAAGAAGGGCATAGCGAAAAGATTCAGCTCCACCACCTGAGGCGACCAGTTGATCGAGGACTGACAGGCAAAGTCGATAGCCCCGTTGCGGATCATCATAAAGGCATTGGTCTGCTTGCCGGTAGTCAATTGAGCGTTGGGATAGACCTTAATGTTGACGCGCCCGTCCGTTCTGGTACGAACCAGATCTGCAAAGTATTGAGCTCCCTGCCCCCAGGCGGTGGTAATGCTGGGAACGATATCAAGTTTGTACTCGCTTTTGTAGGCTGCCATAGCAGGAACGGTAATGCCAACAGCCAGGAGTGCCAACAACACTACTGCAAACTTTTTCATAAAATACCCTCCTCACATTATTTTGAGCATGAATTAAGCTCTCAAAAGAGCTTCAAAACGCCTCGTAATACTCGCAACACAACATCTATTTACTTAAGAATCTCAACGATCATAATAAAAATAACTTTCACGTCATGTTCCTAAGATTCACAAAAGAAACACTAGAACATTTTCCTGATGCCAGCCATGATCTTCTCCGGCGAAAGTCGGTAGGCCTGCTCCAGCGTACGAGCGAAGGGAACCGGAGTAAAGGGAGCTCCGAAACGAAGGATCGGCGCATCAAGCATTCCGATGGCTTCTTCAGCAACGGTAGCGGCGATTTCACCGCCAAAACCGCCATGCTTCACAGCCTCATGGACAATACAGAGGCGACTAGTCTTCGCAACGGACTCAAGAACCATTTCCTTATCCCAGGGAACGATCGTACGAAGATCGATCAGCTCAACGCTGATACCTTCCTTTTCTGCCAGTTTAACGACTTCCTGGCACGTAGTGTGCAAACAGTGAGACCAGGAAACCACTGTCACGTCCGTACCGGCCTTGTCAATTCTTCCCTTGCCGATGGGAACGTAAAAATCGCTGTCTTCCGGGACTTCGCCTTTGGTGCTGAACAGGGCTTTGTGCTCAAAGTATATAACGGGGTTGTCATCACGAATCGCAGATTTCAAGAGACCTTTCGCATCGGCGGGATTGGAGGGGGAAACAATCTTCAATCCAGGAATATGTGCAAAAATCCCCTCAACCATTTGAGAATGCTGTGCGGCAGCCTGGCTGATCAATCCATCAGGAGCGCGGAGGACCATGGGAACAGTCTTTTGCGCTCCGAACATGTAATGAACTTTAGCCATTTGGTTGAACACCTCATCGCCGCAGACGAGCATAAAATCGGCAAAATGCATATCGGCAACGGGACGCATACCCGCAAGAGCAGCCCCGACGGCAGCACCGACGATCGCCGTTTCACTGATCGGCGTGTCACGGACTCTATCAGTGCCGAAGCGTCCCGGGAGTTCCTTGAATTGGCCGAAAATGCCTCCCTGACGGGCGATGTCCTCTCCCATGACGAATACGGAGGGGTCACGCTCCATCTCTTCGATCATGGCCTCTTGAGTTGCCTGAGAAAAAGTGATGGTCTTCATAGCTGACGAGCCTCCTTATACGTAGAGATCCTCATAGATCGCTTCAGGCGCGGGTTCCGGACTTTCCTTGGCGAACTTCAGTGCCTCGGCAATTTCTTGTTCTGCCTGCTTATAAACGGCATCGAGATCAGCTTGAGTCAAGGCCCCGGCCTTCAGAACTTTTTCCTCAAAACGGGTGATCGGGTTGTTGGTCTCGAATTCGTGCTGAACTTCCTCTTTTGTGCGGTATTTCTCGGGGTCACCCACGAAGTGTCCCTTGATTCGATACGTCTTGCACTCCAAGAGGGCGGGACCTGTCCCCGCGCGGATATCAGCGACAATGTCCTTCGCGGCCTCATACACAGCTAAAACATCGTTTCCGTCCACAACATAGCCGGGAATGGAGTATCCCTGGCAACGATCGGCAATGTTTTCTACGGATGTGGTGGTTCTGTAAGGAGTCGTGGAAGCCCACTGGTTCATTTCACAAACGAATAACACTGGCAGCTGCCAGATGGCCGCCATGTTCAGAGCCTCGTGAAAAGTGCCGCGATTGGAAGCGCCATCGCCGAAAAACACAACGGAAACCTTGTCTTCGCCAGAAAGTTTTGTGGCTAATCCAGCGCCAACTGCTAAAGTGTAGCCGCCGCCCACAATGCCGTTAGCCCCGAGCATGCCGATGCTAAAATCCGCGATGTGCATAGAACCACCCTTGCCTTTGCAGTAGCCCGTGGCTTTGCCAAAGATTTCGGCCATCATGCGTTTTAGATCGGCTCCTTTGGCGATTGTATGGCCATGGCCGCGATGGGTACTTTCGATGTAATCGCGATTGGTTAGATTCGCCATAATACCAGCAGCAATGGCTTCTTCGCCGATGTAGAGGTGCACGAACCCAGGGATCTCACCCGCGAGGAAATGAGATTCGACCGTCTGTTCAAAAAGCCGGATGGTTACCATCTTTCCGTAGAGCTCCGTCAAGAGTTTTTTGCTGTACTTCCCCACAGGAACCGTCGGTTCCTTATGAATGGCAAGTGCACTCATCCAAACAACCTCCCTAACGATTTTTTGACTCCTCTCGGTGAAGTGGACTCCATCGTGAGGTGAAGTAACTCCCTTGAACCTCTGTCTTCTCACGCTCCATCAAGAAATCAGCACGTGTTTCGCAAAAACCATGTGGGCGTGCATCTGCCGCTTGGCCTCTTCCGAGTCCCCCTTTCGCAGGGCACCAAGTATTTTCACGTGCCCTTCCAGCGCCTCCAGCATCTGAGGTTTGTTGCGCAAAATGACTCCGCCGGGGGCGAGAAAGCGCTCACGAGCGCTTTTGAGAGTGTCTCTCAGCAGCTGATTGCCGTAAAGACTTGCCAGATAGTCGTGAAATTCCACGTCGCTCTCAAGGAAAGCCGACGAATTGCCGGCGGCTGCGAGCTCCTCCTGAGAATCGACCATCGCCTGCAGCTTCGCGCATTGTTCGTCGCTCAGAGGAAGACTGAGATTCTGAATGACAAACTCCTCCACAGCCATGCGCAACTCCACGATCTCCACAGCTTCGGCTATCGAGATTTCGTTGACCATAGAACCTTTATGCGAACACCCCTTCATGAATCCCTCCATGACCAGCCGCTGAAGAGCTTCACGTACAGGGGTTCGGCTCATGCCGAGCTCATCACCTAGACTTTTCTCTGAAGGGGTGAATTCCGACGTTAAATCTCCCTGAAGAATCATTTCTTTGATTCTTTTGTACGCAATGTCCCTTTTCGTAGCAGACAATATTTCCCCTCCCTTTAACGTTGCAGCATAACGTAAAATCTTCTTAAAAAGAACGGCTTTTCACTTTCCATTTACGCGCTAGAACATCATAAAATCCCGGTAGTATTTTTTCAGTATACCAAAAAAATACCGTGTTGTGTTTGAATAATATCAAAATTACAACTCTTTGTCAAATGCAATAATTAACATTGTAAAAACGATGGCCCCTTTCTTAAACTCACCATTTCGCGAGGAGCAGGCAAGTAGATAACGCATATCGAAAAATAAAAGCCCCGATTGAAAAACGCCGCGCTACACACGGTGGTGTTACAAAAATCACGCAACACAGGATCTCACGCCCTTTTCGCGTGCCGAAAAGGGCGAAGAACTTGTGCCCTGTTTAACGAAAACAAGGATGAACTCTTTTGCTGCGCCAAGCAAACTACGCCAAGACTTTCTATCAAGAATTCGCATGAAACGGGATCTTTTCGTTCACAAAAAAAAATCTTCCTCCGGAGAGGAAGATTTTTTGTCCATTTCAGTTTCAGTCGTCTCAGGCGCTTTGCTTTTCGCTGGAATGCATCGTCCTGATTCCAGCGATGGACATGGCGATCCCCAGAACGATGAGGATAACCGCCAAGCTGGAAAGCAGATAGTTGGGCTGGGCAACCGCGAACCGTTCCTTCACCTCGATGATCAGCGAGAAGACCGTCGTTACAAGCATGAACCAGAAGGGAGCATACACGAAAGTATGCTTCTTTTTGAGGCCCAGTTTGACCCAGGCGGCGATGCTCAGAAGGCTCAAAGCGGCGACCATTTGGTTGGCGGCGCCGAAAATGGGCCAGATCGCCAGCCATGCCGCGATCACCTTGCCGCTCACATCGTGAGTCTTGGTGTAGACCAGGCAAAGAGCGAGGACGATAACGAAAATCGTCGCAGGATACATACTGACTTTGCCGCCGGTGATCTCCTGGACCTGATAGCGGGCCAGACGGGTCGCCGTATCAAGAGAGGTCAGCAGGAAGCTATTGATGGCGATGGCGCCCAGACGGGCACCGAACGTGGCGTCAAGTCCAACGAGCGTCGAGAACTTGCCAAAACCCAACGAGAAAATCTGCACGGGAGAAAGTCCCTTTGCGCCCTCGAGGCCGATCACCATCAGCGTGCCGATGGAGATGACGGCCACCAGGCCTTCGATCAGCATCGCGCCATAGCCGACAAGAACGGCGTCCTTCTCCTTGCGAAGCTGCTTGGACGTCGTGCCGCTGCCGACGAGGCTATGGAAGCCGGAAATGGCGCCGCAGGCAACCAGGACGAACATGGCAGGCCACATGGCGCTGGAAGAGAAGCCAAAGTAGCGGACGTTGGCAGCCACCACGGAAACGGTTTTCGAATCGAGCGCGCTGCCGGCGAACATGCCGTACGCGCCAACGATCACGGCAAAATACAGGAAGTATGAGGCAAGATAATCGCGGGGCTGAAGGAGCATCCACACCGGCAGAATGGAAGCGAAGAAAATATAAACGCCGAGGAACGCGTTCCAGAAGTTGATGTCATGGGCAAAAACGGTGTTGATCAGCCAGGGGGCCGTCTCGGCGTTGACCTTGACGCAACCGCCGACGATCAAGGCGAGCATGACGATCGTGACGACCCAGAGAGGAACGTGCCAGCGATAGATCATGAAGCCGGCGATGATCGCCAGGACAATATAGAGAGTGCTGACAAAGGCGACGACAGGATCAGCCGCAAACGTGCCGGCGGACATGACCAGGAAGACGGCGACGACGAGGATCAGCGTGAGGATGGTAAAACTCAGGAAAAGGAATTTTCCCGTTTTGCCGATCCATTTTTCGACAACCGCGCCGATCGACTGGCCGTCATGGCGAAGAGAGGCGACCAGCGCGCCCATGTCATGCGGTCCGCCGAGGAAGGTGGAACCGATGACGCACCACAAAATCGTGGGCAGCCAGCCAAACTTCATGGCTGCGGCGATGGGCCCCGTAATGGGGCCAGCGCCGGCAATCGAAGCAAAGTGGTGCCCCAGCAAGACGGCCGGATGGGCAGGACAGTAGTCGATCCCATCTTCGAACTTGACAGCAGGAGTCTCGTTCGTGTCGGAAAGGCCGTACACATTCGCCATAAAGCGCCCATAAACGATGTAGCCGATGATAAATATGACAGCAGAAATACCAAACATCATTGGAAACAGCATATAAAACACACCTCCATATAATTTTTTGCGCCCTTCCGTCTTGGGCGTTTTTCTATCGTGAACCGGGAGGACCTGCTTCCCCACCGGCACTCACCCCATGAAATCTTGCCACGCTTGCGCTTTATACCGACGACTCCCCCTTATGAGCCAAGGCATATTTGTGGGCCGCATCGATGAGCTGGGTAAGATCGGTCAGCCTTTTCAATGAATCTCCCAGAGGCGTATACTGATAGACCTCGACAAAGCCGCTGAATCCCATCCGAAAAGATTTGCTCCTTGAAGTGGTATTCCCTTCTGGGCGGACGAAAATATAGCGTTGAAGCATTAAGCCTTTTTGGTGCCTGACATTTTTGAACAGATGCTCGACGTCCCCATCCTCATATTTCCAGATGATGTAATCATCCGCTTTATAACGGCCAACCTCGCCAAGCAATCCCGCTTTTATGAAATCGACCCGACGATAAACCCCCGACGCGCTGCCGCTTTGCCATGGCTCAAAACGCCAATCGTCCCAATAAATTTTTCCGCCCGTTAAATAGGACATATCGATCATTTTGGCCACTCTCCCACACGATGAGGTATCCATTCGACTGCATACAGCGCATTTTATCCATCTAACTCTTTCAAATCTTACCACAAAAGCAAAACGCCGTATACAAGCAACTTCTCCCTTTTGGGGGTTGCAAAAATCGCACCGAGCATTTATAATCTCATACGTTGCAAACAAAAAGGGCGATTAGCTCAGTGGAAGAGCGCTTCCTTCACACGGAAGAGGTCACAGGTTCGAACCCTGTATCGCCCACCATCGAGACCGGCATATCCGCAAGACGAACCGTCTTGCGGATTTTTTTATTTTTCTGGGCAAGCGGCCCGCGCGGCTTTAGTATAGCATATTAATACATAAAAATCGACATGACGGATCGCGCAAAAGTTTTAATATGCCCGTCCATTATCCGCGCGCCTCACGCGCGATCCGCCAACGATCGAATTCAGATCTCTCGTTGCTACGCCGGGTCGGGACTCTCCAGGACCGCGCCGACTCCTACAACATCGTCGACCGGCACCGAAAAGATCGTGCCCATTTCCGGGGATTTCTCCGCCAGAGTTTTGCTGACGGCGGACATGATCTTCAATTTTTCTTCGCGTTGAACCAGTATTGCCAGGATTTCCATTTCATCATACAGCTTCAACCCGAAAAAACTTTCCGTATTTTCGTCGCCGACAGCGCGGGCCCTCATCACGGTCCCCCCGCGCGCGCCGGCGCTCCGGGCGGATTTCATGATCGAATCGACGAAACCATCTTCCGTGCTGACAATGATCAATTCGTATTTGTTTTCGTTAGTCTTATACATGACGCGCTCCTCGTTTTTTTTCTCACGAATGGCTGACAGGTAACGACGCGGTATTCCCTGGTTCACGGATGAAAGCGGTACGGTAAAAAGGATCCCCCGCCCGGCGTTGCGAAGCTGCATGGCGTCCGAGATCTGGGTGATGAGAGCGGGAATCCAGGAACGCGGGGTCAGGCTGAACACCACGACTTTTTCCTTTTCGCCAATGCCCAGGATGTCCAAAATCTCGGTGCTCGCCGTTCCTCTCCCCCAGCAGGAAAGCGTCAGGGAAACGTTTTTCCCTTTGAAGAAATTTGTGGCCTGAAGCGCTTTGGTCCGGTCGACAATCGTGACCATGAGTTCCATTACGGGCAATTTCTCAGTCATTATACGCAAGCTCCTCCGGAGTGTACTCGATAATAACGAAGTTGTCGTAAACCTTACTGACCGGCGGCTGTTTGGCAGCGGCCCTCAGGCGCATGTTATAGAGCACGCCGAGAATTTGGATCGAGATGAGCGGCGTCATCGCCACCATGGCGACGACGCCAAACGCGTCCGTCAGGATGGAACCGCCCGCGCCCTCGCACGCGCCCATGGCCAAAGGCAGAAGAAACGTCGCCGTCATGGGGCCGCTGGCAACGCCGCCGGAGTCGAAGGCGATTCCGGTAAAAATGGGAGGGACGAAAAAGGTCAGAACAAGCGCCAGCGCGTAACCCGGAATGATGATCCAGTAAATGGACAGTCCCGTAATCGCGCGCAGCATCGCAAACGCAACGGAACAGGCCACGCCGCAGGCCAAGCTGACATGCATGGCCCGTTGCGAAATGGTGCCGCCGGTAATCTCTTCGACCTGCTTGTTCAAAACGTGGACGGCCGGCTCCGCGTCAACCACATAATAACCGATAATCAATCCGAGAGGCAGCAGCAGCCATCTGTACTCGGACATGGCCAGCGACTTGCCGATAAAGTGCCCGGCCGGCATGAAGCCGACGTTGACGCCGGTAAGAAAAAGCACGAGCCCGAGAAACGTATAGACAACCCCCACGACGATGCGGACAAGAGAGCCGCGGCGGAAAAGGGCAAAGATCCCTTGGAAAACGACAAAAAAAGCGACCACGGGCGTCAAGGCGAGCGAGACTTCTTTCAAATAAGCGGGGATTCTTACAAAGAAGCTTTCGGCAATGTCGATCGAGGTCATCTTGTCCATCGAGGCAATCGTTTGAGATACGGCCGCCGTCTGGGGATCGTAGATCATTCCCAGGAGCATCACCGTCAAGATGGGGCCGACGCTGCAGAGGGAAACGAGACCGAAACTGTCCTCCTGAGACGATTCATCGTGGCGCATCGACGCCATGCCGACGCCGAGAGAGATGATAAACGGGACGGTGATCGGTCCCGTCGTGACGCCGCCGGCGTCGAAAGCGACGGGAATAAAAGACTGCGGCGTAAAGTACGCGAGAAGAAAAACCACTCCATACAGAAACAACAAAACGTGAGCAAGCTCGATCTTCAATAGAGGGCGAAGCATCGCGATGACAAGAAAAACGCCGACGCCGCCGGCAACCGTGATGATCAGCATAAAATCCGAAACCGCCAGCACCTGCCCGGCCAATACCTGCAGATCCGGCTCGGCGATCGTCGTGATCAGACCAAGCAAAAAACAGACGGGCACGGCAAAGGAAAGTTTGCGCAGCAGAGTGATCTGCTTTCCGACGCCCTCCCCCATCGGCATCATGGCCATGTCCGCGCCGAGAGAGAAAAGCCCCATCCCCACGATCAAAAGCACCGCGCCGACAAGAAAAAGCATCAGTATCTCCGCAGGCATGGGGACGATCAATGCGCTCAGCACAACGACCAAGAGAGAAATAGGCGTAACTGACTTGAGTGCCTCGCCGATCTTCCCCTTCAACTTATTCAATGCCTTCAGCCTCCCTGGAACGCTGCCGTACACGGCAGCTTTGTATTTTCGACAAAGGTGTTCCTTTATAAAAGCTCAAACCTTGCGGCGTTTCGAGGAAGAGCCGCAAAGCGACACACACAGTATAACAAAAAAACCTCGCCGCAAGCGAGGTTTCGCAAAAAATTCAATCACGTAACAGACAAATGGTGGGCCCACCAGGGTTCGAACCTGGAACCTCCCGGTTATGAGCCGGCAGCTCTGCCCTTGAGCTATGGGCCCTCTCAGATCATGCAACCAGACGACGAACGACGTTATTCAACCGCAATACACGAGACCGGACAGCTTTTCACAGCCTGCTCCACCGCTGCATTGCCTTCCTGGCGAATGACTTTCGCCACGCCGCGCGCTTCGTCAAGAGAGAAAACGTCCGGCGCGATTTGTACGCAGACGCCGCAGCCAATACATTTCTCCGTATCTAGGGTCACAAACATGAGCCAGTCCCCTTCCCACGACGCACAATTATAACCAGCGCCACGACATGAGTCAACCCGTCATTCCATGCGCATCAAAAGAGCGAAACGCGCTCCTCGCCATGCAAAGAGAGCTTCAATAAAGCTTTATATTCGCTGACGGCTTTTTCCTCCGGCTCGTCCACGACGATAAACACGCCCATCCCGACCAATTCCGCGCGGAATTCACGCACGACCTGAGCCATTCCGGCCGCAGTGCTGCCGCCGTGCATGAAATCGTCGATCAGAAGCACCTTGTCGTCGGGCGAAAGGATTTTCGTTCCCATGTACATCGAGCGGACTTCGCCGCTCTGCGTCGGATAATGCACGCAGACGGCCGGCCCATCGCTGGCGCGGTTTCGAAAACGGCACACCGCCAGAGGCACGCCCAAAGCCCGGGCCGTCGCCAGCCCAAGGGGGATTCCTTTTACCTCCGAGGTCATGATCAAAGTGGGATGAAGCCCTTTAAAATCCGAAGCGAAAGCCAATCCCAAGATATCCGTATAGACGGGATTGAAGAGGATATCCGCATAATAAATCAACCCTCCCGGCAGCAAACGGCTGGGGGCGGAAAGGATTTTCGCGACGTTCTTCAAAAACTCTTCGCGCCGTTCCGGGGACAATGCGGGGACGAGAAAAGCTCCTCCGGTGCGGCCACGGTCTACGACCAGATGGCCGTATCCCTCTTGCGTCAGGGCATCGTTCACCATGGACACATCATCGCTGATCACGGTCTTCGAAACCCCGAACTCATCGGCCAGACCGGTCAGTGAAATCTGACATGACGGGGAAGAAAGAAATTTGGAAGTTATACGAATAAGCCGTTCCGTACGCTGACCTTTCATGTCGTGTCACACCTTTTCTTTTTCGATCGATTCAAAAAACAAGCACGTCCTCCACCCAGGGCAACGCAGTGCTGAAACCGCGAAAGTCGTTCTTATTCCACAAGGCAAAGGCAGAGCTGCCGCTGCCGCTGATTCCCCAGGCGATGGCCCCGCTCCGATAAAAATCGGCAAAAAGCGCTCGATATTCGCCGCGTTCCCTTAAAAGCAGATCGGAAAAATCGTTCGGCAGCAGGCCGCAGAACTCTCCGCGCACAAGCCGGTCAAAAACTTGACGCGCTTCCGAGCACGCCCGCTCGCTCGTGCTTTTCCATTCGTCATGAAAATATTCGTCCAGTCTGGCAAACATATCGGCCGTCACACAACGCCACGTCGGTATGGCGACGACGACTCGCCATTGGGCTGGGGAGGCCTGCAGCGGCGAGAGTTTTTCCCCCGCCCCCCGCGCAAGCGCCGCAGAAACCCGGCTGAGCAGAAACGGAACGTCGGCGCCGATCTCCGCAGCGAATCGTCCCACGGGATACCCCGCCGACGCCAGATAATCCAAAAGCGCGGCGGCGTCGCCGCTGCCGCCGCCCAGCCCCGTTCCCGGCGGTACTCTTTTCTCGAGGCGCATGTCCAGCGGCGGTACGGCGATGCCCGCAGCGCGGATCCTGTCCAGCGCTTTCAAAAGAATATTGCGTCCCTGGATGCCTGACTTTGTCCGGCTAAAAATTACCCTTACATTATCCTCTACGTCCTCATTAATTGTCAAGCAATCAACCGGCCCGATTTTGAAAAAGACGGAGCACAGGTCATGATAACCGGATTGCAGCCTGCCCACAACTCGCAAAGACAGATTTATCTTGGCCCAGCAGTTCCGAAATTCCACCTCGATCAGCCTCCTGCACGCTGCGACAAAAAAAGAGGCCGGAGCCTCTTTTTGAAATAATCAGCGCCTCTTCATTCCGGAGAAGACTCTGCTTTTTAGTCTTTTTTCAAGAGAATTCTCTTTTCGCCGACGCGCCGCGTGATCCCTCTTCCGTCCATGTACTCAAGGACAGGCAGGACGAACTTGCGGCTGCTGCCCGTCAAATCCCGCACTTGCGCCAGCGTGAACCCTCCCTCGATCCGGCTCAGCCGGGCCAGAAGCGGATTGAGAATCTCGACCGCGAGGACAAACGTCCCTTCAAGAACGACGACTTCATTGTTCTTTTTCAGCTGATCCAGCAGTTTTCTAAAATCTCCGGCCGTCATGTTCAGGTTTTTCGGCAAAGCCTCGATTTCCGGCAGCTGAAAACCGCACCTGGAACAATGATCCAGCAGTTTTTTCCGCGCCTCGCTGTACGCAGAGTCGTCGACGGCTGCAAACTTCGGCAGCGCCAGCACGTCTCCGTCAACTCTGAACCGGCTCTGCTCGACGGCCTTTTCCAGGATCAGGCGGCCGATTTTCCGTTCCGACTCAGAGAAGACCTGATTGATCAGCGATTCCGGCGCGATCCCGCGCTGGTGCGGATAAGCGGCATGGAACGCCTTCGCTGCGGCACGAAGTTTTTCCACGGCGTTCCGATAGCTTTCCGCCGAAAAGATCATGCCGTCGCCGACGTGGAGACGCACCAATTTGCCGCCGCTTTCCAGCTTCTCGAGGACCGCGGCAAGGTCCTGACGGCGCTCTTGCGCCTGCACCATGAGTTCGCTCATGGAAAGGCTCCCCTCGAAGTTCACGATCGCGCCGACCCGTTCCTCGCGGGTCAACGTCCCGCTGAGCGCGACCAGACGGTCGCGTTCCGATTCGCGGCGTTTCCTGCCCGAGGGGCGGCTCGCATAGGGGACGAGCACTTCTCCGCCGCCGATCGTCCGCAGCGGGCTGTAAAAGCGGATCACAAAGCGCTGCCCCAGCGAAGCGACCACCGGCTCTTCCAGAACCAGCTGAACGGGGGCGGTCTGACCGGGACGGAGATTTTTTTCGTCGAGCAGGGAAACTCTGGTCAGGACGTCGGACGTGCCGATGTGAAGCCGGACGCGCTGCCAATGTTCCAGAGGTTCGGGAACGAAGCCGAGCAGTTTGAGCATCACGTCAAGACACGATGTCGCTTTGTAGACGCTGTCCGCGCAGACGACGTCGCCGTGCCGGATCTCATTCAGATCGAGATCGTTCAGGCACATGGCGACGCGCTGTCCGGCATAGGCGGACTCGACGGTTTTCCCGTGGACCTGCACCGAGCGCACGCGCGATCTCCGCCCGGAAGGATAGACTTCGATCTCCTCGCCGGGAGCAATGCTCCCTTTGTAGGCCGTACCGGTGACGACCGTGCCGAATCCCGCCACGGGAAACGCTCGGTCGATCGGCATGAAGTAAGCGCCGCTGCGCTCCCGCGGCTTTACCTGATCCACCAGACGCTCCAGCGCGCGCCGTAATTCGTCGATGCCGGCGCCGGTCACCGAAGAGACGCTCACGACCGGGCAGCCCTCGAGGAACGTGCCGGCCGTCAGAGTGCGGACGTCCTCTTCGACGAGTGCGAGCATCTCTTCGTCGACCAGATCCTTTTTCGTGATGGCGACGATGCCGTGCTGAACGCCAAGCAGGCACAGGATGTCCAGATGTTCCCGCGTCTGCGGCATCACGCCTTCGTCCGCAGCGACGACCAGCATGACCGCGTCGACGCCGGAAGCTCCCGACACCATCTGCCGGATGAAACGGTCATGACCGGGAACGTCGATCAGGCTGATCACGCGCTCGCTGGGCAGGACCAGCGGCGCGAATCCCAGTTCGATCGTGATGCCGCGTTTTTTCTCTTCGCCCAAACGATCGCAGTCGATTCCCGTCAGAGCTTTGACCAACTGCGTTTTGCCATGGTCGATGTGCCCCGCGGTTCCGACCACGAGCGAAATTTCGCGCCGGCTCATCGTTCCGTCACCAGAGCTTCTCTCAGCGAATCCATCAAGACGCTCTCGTTCTCGGCCGGGAGCGTGCGCATATGGAGCAAAAGCTCATTGCTGCGCGCTCCGGCGACGACGGGCAGAGTACAGCGGCGCAGGCGTTCCTGCAGAATGCCGGCGTTTAAATTCTCGTTGGCCGGAAGCAGCGAAACCGCCCAGCCCGGCAGCGGACGTTCCGGATAAGCGCCGCCGCCGACGGCGTCTTGGACCGGCACGACTTTCGTGTGCAGGCAGAAATCGGCCAGCTCGGCATCAATTCTTTTTTTCAAGGCGGCCGCCCGCGCTTTCAATTCGTCTTCAGACGCGGCGATCATGCCGAGTGAAGGGATTTTTTCCCAGTCGCCGCGAAGATAAATGCGGAGCGTTGCCTCCATGGCGGCCAGCGTCATTTTATCGCAGCGCAAAGCGCGCAGCAGCGGGTACTTGCGGATCCGATCGATGATCTCTTTCCTGCCGACGATGGCGCCGATCTGCGGACCGCCGAGAAGTTTGTCCCCCGAGAAAGTGACGACGTCAACGCCGGCTTCGAGACACTCGTTCACGGTCGGCTCGCCCTCAAGCCCCAGCGTTTGCGCGTCCACGAGAATGCCGCTTCCCAAATCCTCCATCATCAGCAGCCCCTTGGCATGGGCCAGTTCGGCCAGATCCTCCCGGAGCGGCAGGGACACGTACCCCGTAATGCGGAAATTCGACGGATGGACTTTGAGCAGCATCGCCGTTTCGTCGGTAATCGCGTTTTCGTAATCTTTCAAGTGGGTGCGGTTCGTGCAGCCGATCTCCACCAGGCGGGCCCCGGCGAAGCTCATGATGTCGGGAATGCGGAACGAACCGCCGATCTCCACCAGCTCCCCGCGGGACACGACCGCTTCCTTTTTGCCGGCCAGCGCGGCGAGCACCAGCAGCACCGCGCCCGCGTTGTTGTTCACGACGAGCGCCGCTTCGGCTCCCGTCAGCTGGCAAAGAAGCCATTCCACGTGGAAGTTCCTGTGCCCGCGCGCGCCGCTTTCGAGATTGTACTCGAGCGTGCTGTACCCGCAGGCGGCCGCGCGCGCCGCTTCGGCCGCCTCGGCGGAAAGACAGGAGCGCCCGAGATTCGTGTGCACCACGACGCCGGTGCAATTCAGCACGGGACGCAGACTGGGACGCAGCCGACGTTTCAATTCCTGACGCAGTTCCGCAAAAAAAACGTCGCCGTCAAAACTCAGCACTTCTCTGTCGAGAATCATGTCGCGCCAGCGTTCCAGAGCGTCGCGACACATGCGTTTGAGACTGTCGCGGTCGATAATGCCGTCGAATTCGCCCAAGCGGCCGTCGGTGAGAATTTTTTCCATGGAAGGAAGCGACCGCATTACCTCCTGAACGGACTCGACCTTACTCTGCTTCTTAATCAACATGAACACGCTCCCACAGTAAATTTCGAGTAGCATTTTTAACCTTGAATGCTATAATCATTATTGTCGTCGTTTATTATCTCACGAATATTGGAATTGGAGGAAAGAAAAATGATTCAAATCGATGCCAGAGGCAAAGCCTGCCCCGAACCCGTGATCATGACCAAAAACGCCGTCGCCGACAATCCCGACGCCGTCGCCGTGCGCGTGGACAACGTCCCCGCCACGCAGAACGTCTCGCGCTTTTTCGAAAGCAAGGGCTACAGAGCCGTGGTCAGCGGCGAAGGCAAAGATTTCACCGTCACCGGCACCCGCGACGGTTCGCTGCCGGCTCCCGAATTCTGCGGCTGCGACCTGATGCCGTCGGCCAGACTGAAGAACGCCGTTTTCATCGCTCACAGCAGAATCGGCGGCGACGATCCGCAACTCGGCGAAGTGCTGATGAAAGCGTTTCTCGGCACGCTGGTACAGTACGACGAAAACGAGCGCCCGGCCGTGATCGCCCTGATGAACGAGGGCGTCAAGCTTGCGGAACGGGACACGTCCAGCGCCGAAACGCTTCGCGATTATGTGGCGCGGGGCGGCACGGTGCTTGTCTGCGGGACCTGCCTGAAGCACTTCGGCCTGATGGAAAAAGTCGGGGTCGGGATCGTCTCCAACATGTTCGAGATCGTTTCCACCTTGCTTGCCTGCAATACTCTTTCTCTGTGAAATTCCCGACGTCGAATCCAAAAATGATGGAAGCTCTTCCGGAAATGAGGAGCTTCCATTTTTTATTTACAGGAATGCGTCAAGACGCCCGCATCGGCCGTCCGGGGCCGCATAACAGACCTCGCAGTGCAGCAGAAATCCCGTCCGCTCCAGAACTTTCCGTCGGACGTGCCTGATCAGCGCGAAAACATCCGCCGAGGAAGCCCGTCCGCAATTGACGATAAAGTTGGCATGGCGCGCGCTGATCTCCGCATCGCCGACGCGAACGCCTTTCAGTCCCGTCTGCTCGATCACCATGCCCGGCGGCCCGTACGTTTCGTAAAGCCGGGGCTCGTTGCTAAACACCGAACCGCAGTTGGGCAGGTCCAGAGGAAACTTTTCCCGGCGTTCTTTCAGGACGGCCAACATATTTCGGCGCACTTCATCGGGAGTGCTCTGCCGAAGTTCCAGTTCCACGCCGAGAATAACGCTCTTCTTCTCCTGAAAAACCGAATGACGGTAAGAAAAACGACACTCCGCGGAAGAGACGGCGGCACTGTTCCCCTGTTCGTCCAAAATGTCCACGCAGACAACGGCGTCGCCGATATTCTTTCTGAGACTGCCGCCGTTCATATAAAGCAATCCGCCCAAGTTGCCGGGGATGCCCACGATATGTTCGAGCCCCGTCAGGCCGCGCCCGGCGCACGCCCGCGCCAGCGCCGGAGCCCAGATCCCGGCTTCCGCTTTGACCCTCGTGCCGGAAAAACGACAGCGGCTCATCCTGCTGCCCAGTTTTATGATCGCGCCACGGTAACCGGCGTCGTCGAAAAGCATGTTGGAACCGTGGCCGATGACAAGAAACGGAACGTTTGCCTCTATGGCAAGGCGGCGCGCCGACGCGGTCTCCTCCGCGCTACGCGGTTCGATCACATAATCCGCGGGGCCGCCGATCTTCCAGTGACATAGATTTCGCAGCGGCACGCCGGCTTTCCAGATCAATCCCGAATCAGTCAGGGTTTCGGCGAGTGTGTTGGCCATATTTCCTTTTTTCTCCTCCCGAAGCGAAAGACGCGTTCCGTCCTTTTCGTTTCACAGAAATCCCCTGCCGGCCCCTCTTCGGCGGGCGGATCAGGCAGCGCTCGTCCCAGCCGATCAAGTCGTCGCGGCCGGCTTTGTGCAACGCTTCCGCCACAAGGTCGTAATTTTCGGGCTTCCGATACTGAAGCAGCGCGCGCTGCAGGGCTTTTTCATGACCGCCGCGGGGGACGTACAGCTTTTCGCCCGTCGCCGGGTCGAGCCCGGTATAGAACATGCAGGTCGAGAGGCTGCCCGGCGTCGGGATAAAGTCCTGCACCTGCTCCGGCGTGAAACGCTGATCGCGCAGAAATTCCGCCAGCTCGACCGCGTCTTTCAGCGTACATCCCGGATGGCTGGAAATCAGATACGGCAAGACGTACTGCTCTTTCCCCGCGCGCCGCGTCGCCTCTTCGAAGAGCTTTTTAAAGCGCACGTACTCCTCGACGGGCGGCTTGCCCATCAAACGGAGCACGCGCAGGCTGGCATGCTCCGGCGCCACGCGCAGCTGCCCGGAAACGTGATAGCGGCACAGCGCGTCGATAAACCGTCCGCCCTCGGGATCGGCGAGGATATAATCGTAACGCAGTCCCGATCGGATAAAAACTTTTTTCACGCCGGGAACGGCTCTCAGTTTTTCAAGCAGCCGGATGAACTCACGATGAGTCGCGTTCAGATGAGGGCACGGCTTCGGCGAAAGGCACTGCCGGTGGCGGCAGCAGCCGCGGCGCAGCTGATCTTCGCAGGCGGGAGAACGGAAATTCCCCGTCGGGCCGCCGACGTCGTGAATGTAGCCTTTGAATTTCGGGTGGCGCGTCATCTCGCGGGCTTCCCGCAGGATCGACTCCTCGCTTCGCGCCTGAACGATGCGCCCCTGGTGGGCGTGGATCGCGCAGAAAGCGCAGCTGCCGAAGCATCCGCGCGTACTGTTGATGCTGAAGCGCACCTCTTCAATGGCGGGGACTCCGCCGCGGGCGTCGTACATGGGATGGGCTTCGCGGGTAAACGGCAGCTCGTTGACCAGGTCGAATTCTTCCGTCGTCAGCGGGCGCATGGGCCTGTTCTGCACCATGTAGCGGTCGCCGACTTTTTGCGCCACCGCCGTGCCGCGGATGGGGTCCTGTTCCAGGCTTTGCAGGCGGAACGCTTCGGCATAAGCCGTTTTGTCGGCCGCGACCGCCTCGTAGGGGGGAATTTCCACGCAGTCCCCCGGCTTTGACTTTTTCATCACGCAGGTGCCCGGCACCGAGTCGATCTCGCGCGCCGGCACGCCCGCCTCGAGCCGGGCGGCGATTTCCTTCAGCTGAAGTTCGCCCATGCCGTAAATCAAAAGATCCGCTTTGCAGTCGGCAAGCATCGGGCGGCGCACCTTGTCCGACCAGTAATCGTAATGGCTGAAACGGCGCATACTGGCTTCGATGCCGCCGACGATCAGCGGCTTTCTCCCCCAGATCTCGCGGACGCGGTTGCAGTAGACGATCGTGGCCCGATCGGGGCGATGTCCGGCTTCGCCGTTGGGCGAATAGGCGTCGTGACCTCGCTTGTTGCGCGAGGCGGTCAGCTTGTTCAGCATGGAATCCAAGTTGCCCGCCGACACGAAGACGGCCAGCCGCGGTTCCCCCATCGCTTCGAAATCGCTGCGGCCGCGCCAGTCGGGCTGGGCGATCACGCCGATGCGATAGCCGAGGAATTCCATCCAGCGGGCGATCAGACCGTTGGCAAACGTCGGGTGATCCACGTAAGCATCGCCGGTGACAAACAGAAAATCCAGTTGGTCCCAGCCGCGGCGCTCCATGTCGCGCCGGCAGACCGGCAAAAAATCGTTCATTCCCATGGCCTCTTTACCGCTCCAAATCCATCAGTTCCGTCCAGATCGAATTGCCGACGCGCATTCCCCGCGGCGAAAGGGCCACGCCGTTCCCGCTCCAGACAAAATCCGCCTCCGGCAGGGCGCGCAGGCGCTTCGTTATCGCGTCGAGCCACCTTTTGCCATAGCGCGCGGCAAACTCCTCGAAATGGATGCCTTCGCTCGTGCGCAGCGCCAGTATCGCCGCTTCCGAAGCTTCCTGCGCCGCGGAAAGTTTCTCGCGAAATTCCACGGGACTTTGTCCGTTCTCGATCCGCTCCGCCCACCGTGCCAGGCTGCGGCAGTTGGCGAAGCGGACGCCGCCCAGGAAGCCCCAGGCGGCAGGCCCGGCGGCATATACGTCGCTGCGCTTCCAATAGGCTCGATTGTGCCGGCTTTCAAATCCCGGGACCGCAAAACTGGCGATTTCATATTGTTTCAATCCTTGGCGCGGCAGATAATACTGCGCCCAACGGTACATCGGATAACCGTCCGGCAGTCCCGACGGCCGACAGCGCCCCCAGAAACTGCCGTCTTCGATCATGAGCTGGTAGACGGACAGATGCGTCACGCCTTCGGCGACGAGCTTCGACATGCTTTCGTGCCAGCGCCTCAGCGTCTGGCGCGGCAGGCCGAAGATCAGATCGGCGCTGACGCGAAAACCCTTTTTCATGCAGAGTTCGAGAATCCTCAGCGCCTGCGCGCTGTCGTGCGGTCGGGCCATCGTTTTCAGTTCCCGATCGTCGAGGGATTGTACGCCCACGCTGACGCGAGTGACGCCAAAATCTTTCCAGAGCGCCAGTTTTTCCTCGTCGACGCTCTCGGGATTGGCTTCGACCGTAAACTCGCAGGCGGGCTCCCGCGGCACCTTGCCCAGCGCGCCGAGCAGTTTGCGCCAGAGAGCCAAGGGAAGATACGACGGCGTGCCGCCGCCGATATAGACCGTAGAAAAACTTTCTCCTTCGCCAAGCCCGCTCTTTATCGTTTCCAGTTCCGCGGCAAGACACGCCAGCCACCGCTCCATCTGCCCGCTTCGCGGCGCAAAGCTGTAAAACGCGCAGTACGGGCACTTGGAACGGCAAAAAGGCGCATGGACGTAAAGCGAGAGGCAGCGGTTATTTGTCATCCTCTTCATCGTTCACGTCGAGGAACGAGAGGAACGCTTCCGGCGGAATGGAGACTTTGCCGATCTGCTTCAGGCGTTCCTTGCCCTTCTTTTGTTTTTCGAGCAGCTTGTTCTTGCGCGAGATGTCGCCGCCGTAGCACTTGGCGAGCACGTCTTTGCGCAGAGCGCGCACGTTGGTGCGCACGATCACCTTTTTGCCGATCGACGCCTGGATCGGCACTTCGAAAAGCTGGTTGGGGATCAGCGTTTTCAGCTTCATGGCCGAGGCGTGACCGCGGTGATAGGCGTCGTCGACGTGGCAGATGAACGAAAACGCGTCGATCGGCTCCTGATTGATGAGCATGTCCACCTTGACCAGCTTCGACGCCCGAAAGCCGATATGCTCGTAGTCGAGAGACGCATAGCCGCGCGTCAGCGACTGCAGTTTGTCGTAGAATTCCACGATGAACTCGGCCAGCGGCAGATCGTAGGCAAGCCGCGCCCGTTCGGGCGTGATGTAGTCGAGGTTGATATACACGCCGCGTTTGTCCTGGCAGAGCTGCATGACCTTGCCCACGTAATCCTTGGGCGTGTAGACCGTCAGCCGGATCATCGGCTCCTGGACTTCCTGAACGTCGCCCTCCGGAGGAAAATCGCCGGGGCGGTGCGCTTCGACGACTTCGCCGTCCTTTTTGACGACGCGGTACACCACGTTGGGAGCCGTGGCGACGAGATGAACGTCGAATTCGCGCTCGAGCCGCTCGCGCGAAATGTCCATATGCAGCAGTCCGAGGAAGCCGCAGCGGAATCCGAATCCCAGCGCCGTCGAAGTCTCAGGATCGTAAGTCAGCGAGGCGTCGTTCAGCTTCAATTTTTCCAAAGCGTCGCGCAGCTGCGGGAAGTCGTCGCGCTCCACCGGGTAAAAACCGCAATAGACCACCGATTTCACCGCCTGGTAACCGGGAAGCGCCTTTTCCGCCGGCCGGGCGACGTTCGTCACCGTATCGCCGACGCGCGCTTCGTCAAGCGTCTTGATGCTCGCCGTAAAGTACCCGACTTCCCCCACCCCGAGCGCATCGACCGGCGTCCAGCCCGGCGAAAAGACGCCCACCTCTTCGACCGCATAGGAAGTGCCCGTCGCCATCATTCTTATCGCGTCGCCCGGGCGCATGGCGCCGTTCATGATGCGGACATAGCAGACGATGCCGCGATAGTTGTCGTAAACGGCGTCGAAGATCAGCGCCTGCAAAGGCGCGCTTTCGCTCCCCCGCGGCGCGGGGACGCGAGCGACGACCTGCTCCAAAATGTCCCGGATGCCGATGCCTTCCTTGGCGCTGCAGCACACGGCCTCCGAAGCGTCGATGCCGATCACGTCTTCGATCTCGCGGCGGACTTCCTCCGGGCGCGCCGAGGGCAGATCGATTTTGTTCAGAACCGGGAGCACCGTCAGATCGTGATCGACCGCCTTGTAAGCGTTCGCCAGCGTCTGCGCCTGGACTCCCTGCGTGGAATCCACGACAAGCAGCGCGCCTTCGCAGGCCGCCAGAGAGCGCGACACTTCGTAGCCGAAATCGACGTGCCCCGGCGTGTCGATCAGGTTCAGCACGTACGTCTGCCCGTCGGCGGCACGGTAATCCATGCGCACGGGCACGGATTTGATGGTGATGCCCCGCTCCCGCTCGATCGCCATGTTGTCGAGGATCTGCTCCTTCATGTTCCGTTTGGCGATCGTTCCCGTCGATTCCAGCAGCCGGTCAGCGATCGTGGACTTGCCGTGGTCGATATGAGCGATAATTGAAAAGTTGCGTATTTTTCGAGGATCGGCCGTCACAAAAATCGTCCTTCTTTCTTGCGTGATACAAAAATTGCGGTTTCTGATCTGCAAGCTAGTATACACGATTTTCCTGCCAGCACAAAGTTTTTTTGATTTTAGACTTTCAAATGCCAGCCGTCAAAAAAAATAAAAATTTTCGCGAAAGCTCCTTTCTCTGTTATTATTTGCAGAAAGAGTTTCGACGCGCACACAACGACTCGATTTATTGCAACGAACGGCCGCCAAACGAGAATTCGGCTCCTCTTTCGACAAAAATTCGCGCGTCGTGTTTATTGACTTTTATCTCGCAATGAAGAATAATGTCAGTGCAATCTCTGCGTTCGGGCCCGTGGATATTTTGGGGACGGACCTGAAACTGTATTGTCGGCAACAACTTTTAAGGAACGGCTTTTAAACGTTCTCCGGCGTTCGGGGAGAAAATTATTTGGAATGCAATTCCAGAAAGAGGTATGAACTGATGACTTACGGAATCCGTCTGCTTGTTTTTCTCAAAGAAGGCGTGCTCGACACTCAGGGCAAAACGGTCGCGGCGTCTCTCAAAGGCATGGGGTACGGCTGCCTGAAAGATCTGCGCGTCGGCAAGTACATCCATCTCGACGTCGACGCCGCCTCCGAGGCCGAAGCCGTCGCACAGGTCGAGAAGATGTGCGACGATCTGCTCGTCAACGACATTATCGAAGAGTTCACGATCGAGCCGGAGGCACCCCGCGCATGAAAACCGCCGTTGTCGTCTTCCCCGGCAGCAACTGCGACCAGGACGCCGTAAAAGCGGCGGCTTCGGTCGCAGGAGCGACGGCCGTCACCGTCTGGCACAAGGAAACGGCCCTTCCCGACCGTACCGATCTGGTCGTTCTCCCCGGCGGTTTTTCGTACGGGGATTATCTGCGCTGCGGCGCTATGGCCGCGAATTCGGCGATCATGAACGCCGTCAAGGAACATGCCGCCAAAGGCGGGCTCGTTCTCGGCATCTGCAACGGCTTTCAGGTTCTGACCGAAAGCCGTTTGCTTCCCGGCGCGCTCCTTGCCAACGACTGCATGCATTTCGTCTGCAAGCCCGTCACCGTCCGCGTGGAGCGCGACGATCTGCCTTTTACGCTTCGATACAAAAAGAACGACGTGCTCACGATCCCGATTGCCCACAACGAGGGACGCTATTACATCGACGCCGAAGGGTTGGAGCGCCTGGAAGGCGAAGGGCGGATCGCTTTCCGCTACTGCGACGCGCGGGGCAATATCACCCCGGAAAGCAATCCCAACGGCGCGCTGAACAATATCGCCGGCATCGTCAACGAACGCGGCAACGTGCTGGGACTGATGCCGCATCCCGAGCGCTACAGCGATCTGCTGCTGGGCGGAAACGACGGCGCCGGATTCTGGACTTCCGTAAAAAGCTGGCTTGAAGGAGGCCTTCGCCGATGAATTACAAAGAAGCAGGACTCCGCGAGTCCGAGTATCTTTCCCTGAAAAAAACGCTGGGACGCGAGCCCAACGAACTCGAACTGCGCATCATGGGCGTGATGTGGTCGGAACACTGCAGCTACAAATCCACGCGCCCGCTGCTGAAAAAGCTTCCCAAAGAGGGCAGGTTCGTCGTCCTCGGTCCCGGCGAGAACGCTGGCGTCATCGACGGCGGCGCGGGCATCGGTATCGCCTTCAAGGTCGAGAGCCACAACCATCCCTCGGCGGTCGCTCCCTATCAGGGGGCGGCGACCGGCGTGGGCGGCATCATCCGCGACATCATCGCTCTGGGCGCTCGGCCGGTCGCCTCGCTTGACGGGCTGTTCTTCGGCTCCGAGCAGTCGCCGGTCCACGACGGCGTCGTCAAGGGCGTCGGCGGCTACGGCAACTGCATCGGCGTGCCCACCATCGGCGGCAAGACCTGTTACGATTCCACCTACGAGGGCAATCCGCTCGTCAACGCCATGAACATCGGCACGGTCCACCTCGACAAGATCGTCAGCTCGCAGACGGCCAGGCCTGGCCAGGCCGTCGTCATCCTCGGCTCCAAAACGGGGCGCGACGGCATCGCCGGCGCGGCGTTCGCCTCCACGGAACTGAAAGACAACACCAAGGAGAGCCGCCCTTCGATCCAGATCGGCGACCCGTTCGTCGAAAAGCTGCTCACCGAAGCCTGTCTGGAGATGCGCGACGCCGGCCTGTTCGTGTCGATGCAGGACATGGGCGCGGCCGGGATCCTCTCTTCCTCCTCGGAAGTGGCCGCCAAAAGCGGCGTCGGCATGACGATCGACTTCGACAAGGTGCCGCTGCGGGCGGAAGGCATGGAGCCGTGGGAAATCGCGCTGTCGGAGTCTCAGGAGCGCATGCTGCTGATCGTCGAAGACGCGAAAATGCCCGAAATTTACGCGATCGCCGAAAAATGGGGGCTCGACGCCACGGAGATCGGCCGCACCGAAGAGGGCGACCATTACCGCATTTACTGGAAAGGCAAGATCGTCGCCGACATTCCCGCCACGACGATCGGCAGCGACTGCCCCACTATCGACTGGCCGCAGCAGCGTCCGAACCTCGAAGCCCGCTGGAACAAAGAGCTGAAACTCGACGCGCCCTGTCCGGCTCAGGCCCTTGTCGATCTGTTGGGGGATTCCAATCTGCACTGCAAAGAAGACATTTACGTCCAGTACGACTCGATGGTGCAGGCGAATACCGTCGTCGGTCCGGGCTCGCCGGTCAGCGTTTTCCGCGTCGCCGACTCGGGACGGTTGTGCGCCGTCAGCATGGAAGCCGATCCTTGGAGCTGCGAACTCGATCCGGAACGGGCGGCGGCCAATCTGGTGGCCCGTTCCTGCCGCGCGCTTGCCGTCGCCGGCGCCGTTCCGGGCGGTTTAACCAACTGCCTCAACTTCCCTTCGCCGGAAAATCCTCAGCACTTCTGGGTGCTCTCGCACAGCGTCGAGGGTATGGCGTCCGCCTGCCGCGAGCTCGACTGCCCCGTCGTCTCCGGCAACGTCAGCCTCTATAACGAAACGTCCGCCACGGCGATCCTTCCCACGCCGCTGCTCGGCGTGGTCGGCCTCGTCGAGGCGCCGGCCGTCATGAAATGCGGCCGGTGGAACGAGGGCGATATCCTTTTCCTGGCCGGCTGGAACGAAGGCACTTTGGCGGCGAGCGTCTATCAACGCCACTACGCGCACGACTTCGCCGGACGTCCCGTTCCCTTCGTGCCCGAGCGCGAGCGCGCGTTCAACGCCGCCGCGCTGGCTGCGGCAAAAGCCCGGGCGGCAGACAGCGCCCGTCCGATCATCGGCGGCGGCCTGCTCGTCGCCGTCGCCAAAGAAGCGATCGAGAGCGGCGTCGGCGCCGATCTGAAAGACAAGGATTACAGCGCCGCCGATCTTTTCGGAGAAGGAGCGACCGCGGCGATCTACGCCGTGCCGGCCGCGAAGGTCGAAGAGTTCCGGCGCTGCTGGAAGGACGTGCCCCTCGAAGAGATCGGCGTTGTCGGCGGTCCATGCCTCGCCGTCGGCGGAAAATGCCTTCGCAGCGTCGAGGCGCTGAACAAGGCGTTCAGAAATCTTTAAAATTCCAGCGCGAGCCGCGTCCCTCCACCGGCAGCGGTTCGCGCGACCGCGGCGTTTTTTTCGCGCCGCGCCGAAGTTTGAGCTGACGGACGCTGCTGAACCGTCTGCAATCGAAATATCTCGCTTTGACTAATTGGAGGACAGAAGACCATGGGCAATCTGACGTACGAAAAGGCCGGCGTCGACATCAAGGGCGGCGACCATTGGGTTGAAACGATCAAGGGCATTATGAAACGCCACAAATCCGATCCGCGGGTGGTCGGCGGCATCGGCGGATTCAGCGGGCTGATGCGCCTCGACGGGGACCGCCTGATCGCCGGTTGCTGCGACGGCGTGGGCACGAAAGTGGAAATCGCCCGCGCCTCGGGGATTTACGACGGTCTCGGGCAGGACCTCGTCGCCATGAACGTCAACGATCTGGTCACCGGCGGCGCCGTGCCGCTCTTCTTTCTCGATTACATCGCCTGCGGCGCGCTGAACGAAGAGATGATGTCCGCCGTGGTCACGTCGGTCGTCGAGGCCTGCGAGTATTGCGGCTGCGTGCTGCTCGGCGGCGAAACCGCGGAAATGCCCGGCGTTTACGGCAAGGAAAGTTTCGACCTGGCAGGCTTCGCCGTCGGCACGCTCAAAGAATCGGAGATCATCGACGGCTCCAAGGTCAAAGAGGGCGACGTCATCATTGGCCTGCACAGTTCCGGCGTCCACAGCAACGGCTACACGCTGGTCCGTTCGGCGCTGGCGGATGAGATCGCCCACGGTCTGGACAAAGAAGGCCCCGTCGCGGGCGAAACGCTGGGACAAACGCTGATGAAGCCGACGCGCCTCTACGTTCCCCAGGCCGTCGCGGCGACGAAGACGGGCAAGGTCAAGGCCATGGCGCACATCACCGGCAGCGGCCTCGAGGACAACATCAACCGCGTCATCCCCGCCCCCTGCGTCTGCAAGCTGAGCTACGACTGGCCGCGCCCGGCCGTTTTCGATCTGATCGCCTCCAAGGGCGTTCCCGAAGAGGAGATGCGCCGTGTGTTCAACCTCGGCATCGGCTACGTCTTCATCGTCTCGCCCGAAGACGAGGCCGGGGTCGTCGCGGTCCTCGAATCTCTCGGCGAAAAACCGCGCCGCGTCGGGCGCGTCGTCAGGGCATGACCTGCAAAATCGGCATTCTCGTCTCCGGCCGCGGCACGAACATGGAGGCCATCGTCGATCGCATCGCCGCGGAAAAAGCCGACGTGCAGCCGCTTTTCGTGGCCAGCGACAACGCTTTCGCGGCGGGGCTACGCCTCGCCCGGCAGCGCGGCATTCCCACGGCCGTGCTGCCCTATGGAGACGGACGCGCCGCCGGCGAAGCCGCCCTCGAAAAGCTTTGGCAGGAGCGCGGGATCGATCTGCTCGTCCTGGCCGGCTTCATGCGCCTGCTGACGGGCAAGTTCGTCGGCCGCCATGAAGGGCGCATCCTCAACATCCATCCGGCGCTGCTGCCGAAGTTTCCCGGCGCTCACGGCATCGAGGACTTTTGGAAAAGCGGCGAACCGGTCAGCGGCGTCACGGTCCACCTCGTCGACGAGAAGATGGATCACGGCCCGATCCTGGCGCAGCGCGAAGTCGCCCGCGAAGTCGGAGACACGATCGAGACTTTTGCGGCCAAGATTCACGCCGTGGAGCATCAGATCTACTGGCAGGCGTTGAAAGACTACATCAAGCGGATTTCATAGGAGGTCTGTACATGAAACGCAGAGCGCTTATTTCTGTGGCCGACAAGTCGGGAGCGCTTGAACTCGGCCAAACTCTCGTGGGACTGGGCTGGGAGATTTTGTCGAGCTCGGGCACGGCGAAGATGTTCCGCGACGCGGGCGTTCCCGTCGTCGAAGTTTCCGACGTCACCAAGTTTCCTCACATCCTCGGCGGCCGGGTGAAGACTCTTCATCCGCTTGTTTTCGGCGGCATCCTGGCCCGCCGCGATCTGCCCGCCGACGTCAAGGACATGAAAGATCATGGCATCGACGGCATCGACATGGTGGCGGCCAATCTTTATCCGTTCGAAAAGACGGCCCGCTCCGGCGCCGCCCTCGACGCGCTGATCGAAAACATCGACATCGGCGGCGTGGCGCTGATCCGCGCGGCCGCCAAGAACTACCGCTACGTAACGGTCATGACCGATCCGGCCGATTACGCGCCCGTTCTCGAAGAGCTCAAGGCCGAGGGCGACGTGACGCCCGCAACGCGCCGCCGCCTGGCGCTTCGCGCCTTCGACGCCACCGCTCGCTACGACGCGACCATCGGCGCCGGGCTGCGCCGCGAGATGGGCGAAGAAAGCGGTGAAGATTCCGTGACGCTGCCGCTCGTGCGCAAGCAGGAACTGCGCTACGGCGAAAATCCCCATCAGCACGCCGGCGTTTACCTTCCGCCGCTGGCCGACTTCCCCGTGACGCAGCTGGCCGGCAAAGAACTCTCCTACAACAATCTGCTCGACCTCGACACGGCCATGCGCGCCACCGCCATGCTGCAGAGCGACGTCGGCGCCGTCGTCATCAAGCACACCACGCCCTGCGGCATGGCGGTCGGAAAATCGGTCGCGGAAGCCTACGACCGCGCCTTCGCCTGCGATCCGTTGTCGGCGTTCGGCGGCGTCGTCGGCGTCACCCGCCACATCGACCTCGAAACGGCCGAAGCCATTTCCAAACACTTCACCGAAGTGCTGCTGTGTCCTTCCATCGACGACGCGGCGCTGAAGCTCCTGACCGAGAAGCGCAAAAACCTGCGCGTCATGACGTGGAAGGGCGGGCGCGTTTTCGACCGGCAGATGGTTTCAACCTGGTGCGGCATGCTCGTGCAAAGCGACGAATTGGCCCCTCTTCCCGATCAGAAAAAAGGTCAATGGATCGGCACGCCCCGTCCCGACCTTTGGGACGATCTCGTGCTGGCCTGGAAAGTCGCGGCCGTGTCGAAGAGCAACGCCGTCGCCATGGTCAAAAACGGCGAAGCCGTCGGCATCGGCATGGGATTCTGCAGCCGCGTCTTCGCCGTCGATTTCGCGGCGCGTCAGGCCGGCGAGAAGGCCAAGGGCGCGGTGATGGCTTCGGACGCGTTCTTCCCGTTCCCCGACGGCGTCGAAAAAGCGGCCGCCGCCGGGATCGCCGCCGTCATCCAGCCGGGCGGCTCGGTCCGCGACGAAGAGGTCGCCGCGCGCGCCCGGGAACTCGGCGTGTCCATGTTCATCAGCGGGCACCGCACCTTCCGCCATTAAGCCATGACCAGCAGACTCAACATTGTCGTTCTCGGCGGCGGCGGCCGCGAACACGCGCTCGTATCCGCCTGCGCCCGTTCGCCCCGCTGCGGGAAACTCTACGCCGTCCCCGGCAATCCCGGTATCGCCCAAAAAGCGGAGTGCCATGCGCTGAGCGTCACAGACGGCGCAACGCTGGCCGCGTTCTGCGAGGATCGTCAGATCGACCTGGCCATCGTCGGCCCGGAAGGCCCGCTCGCCGCCGGCGTCGCCGACGCGCTGCGCGCCCGC
>NZ_ADFP01000070.1 GCF_000177335.1 Pyramidobacter piscolens W5455 | reverse complement strand
GGGTCGTAGCTGACCAGCGCCCGCAGCCAGGGCGTGCCGTGCTTTTTCTCCATCTGCTCCGCCGCGTAAACGCCCGGCGGCGCCAGAACCACGTTCAGGCGGCTGCGCGCCATCTGCTGGAACCCGTCGAACGTCGAAAAGTCGGTGATCTGCCGCGCGGGAGCCGCGCCCATGCGCGCCAGCAGATCGTAATACTCGCCGTCTTTCAGCAGCGGCACGAGGCTGCCGATCAAATTGACGCCGCCGTCTTTCCGTTCGGCCACGTCCAGCGTGGAATAGATCTTGTTGCGGATGTTCACGGCCGGCGGCACTTTCGTGTCGGTGGTGATGGGGTTCATGTGGCAGTCGATGAAGCGCACTTCGGGATGGCGCTCGTGCAGTTCCGCCGCCAGCGCCTCGTGGTCGGTGCCGAGCAGGTCGTCGAGGCAGGTGACGAAGATCATCATCACCCGCGGCGTGCGGCCGCGCTTTTTCAGCCAGGCCAGCAGCTCTTCCGCGCCGTCGGCGATGGCCCGTTCGTAGCCGCCGGAAACGATGTCGTCCTCGCTCAGATAAAGATAGGCGATGGTGTCCTTGCGCCCTTGCAGGCAGGCGCTCAGCGCGCCGTGGCGGCCGCAGGCGGCCGGGCCGGCGAAGAGCTGATAGCTCTCGGGCAGCAGCTGTCCCATGCGCGCCACGCCCCAGCCGCCGTGGGCCGGCGACGTGTACGTCAGCGTGCCGCGAAACGGCTCGCCGCCGCAGGAAGCGCAAACGCCGCAGCTCACGGGCAGACCTCCATGACTTTCTGCGCCAGCTCGCGGTAGCGCGACGCCATCGGCGAATCGGGCAGCGCTTCGACGACGGTCCTGCCCTGCGCTTCGGCGGCCTGCACGGCCCCGTCGCGCGGCACCGTGTAGAGCACCCGCGTTCCCATCTCCGAGGCGGCCTTTTCCACGAGCGCCTGTTCGTCCGCCACGTTGCGCGAGTTGAGGATCAGTCCGGCGACGCCGGCGTAGCCGCGCTTGCCGAAGTTGTTCACGGCGCTCACGATGTTCGAAGCCGCGTAAAGCGCCATCATCTCGCCCGAGGTGACGATCAGCACGCGGTCGGCGTAGCCGCCGCGGATCGGCATCGCGAAACCGCCGCAGACCACGTCGCCGAGCACGTCGTAAAAGACGACGTCGGGCCGGTACGCGTCGTAGGCGCCGAGCTCCTCGAGCTTTTCGAAGGCGGTGATGATGCCGCGCCCCGCGCAGCCGATGCCGGGCGTGGGGCCGCCGGCTTCGACGCAGAGGATGCCGTTGAAACCCGTAAAAACGATGTCTTCCAGCGCCACGCCGGTCGCACCTTTTTCGCGGATGCGGTCCAGCACCGTCGGGATCCGCGCGCCTCCCATGAGCGTTTTGGTGGAGTCCGACTTGGGATCGCAGCCGATCTGCATGACTTTATGGCCGAGGCGGCTCAGCGCCGCCGAGAGATTGGACGTCGTCGTCGATTTGCCGATGCCGCCCTTTCCGTAAATCGCGATTTTGATCATTCTTTTGCCCCCGAAGATCTCTCTTTAAAAGTTAGATTTATCTAATTCGGACGCTGAAAATAAAAGTCAGTCTCCGCCCGGATTTTTATTAGTCGAGACTAACTTTTTGAGTTATACCATTCGACCCGGATGCTGTCAATCCGCCCCGCGTCGTGGGAACGTTCTTTCCCATGGCCCTTCGTGCCAATAAAAAGCTCCCCCTCGGGAAGCGCCTCGCGAAATTTCTTCGCGTGTCCGCTTTGAGTGGGAGCTTGGTTCCTCTTTGTTTTTTTCGATAATCTCCACGACAGGCGCAGGTCATCTCCGCGTCGTTACGGCGTCCGCTATCCCCGCTTCCGGTCCAGCAGCAGGTCGACGGCGTCGAGGTAGCCTTTCAGGCCGCGCCCGGCGATCTGGGCGACGCAGGCGGCGCGGGTGTAGGAATGGCGGCGGAAATCCTCGCGCGACTGGATGTCGCTGACGTGGACTTCGACGGCGGGAATGCCCACGGCGCGCAGCGCGTCGGGAATGGCGACGCTGGTATGGGTGTAGGCGGCGGGATTGATGACGATGCCATCGGCGTTCCCATAGGCTTCCTGAATGCGGTCGACGATCGCGCCTTCGTGGTTGCTCTGGAAAAATTCCACGTCCGCGCCCGCGGCGGCGCAGTGCGCGCGAATCATTTTTTCCAGGTCGGCCAGCGTGGCGCGGCCGTAGATTTCCGGCTCGCGCACGCCGAGCATGTTCATGTTGGGGCCGTTGACGACGAGGATCTTCATAGCTGCAAAGCCTCCTTGATTTTTGCGGCGGCGTCCTGCGCCGACGAGCCGCGAACGGTCAGATCCGCCCAGGCGCGGTACAACGGCAGGCGCCGGCGGCGCAGTTCCTCCACGCCGACGGACTGCGACAGGGGGCGTCCGTCGACGGGCAGCTCGCCAGCGCGGTCGAGCCAGACGCAGATCCCGTTCTGGCGGAGCAGCGGACGGTTGCGCGGCTGCGTGACCACGCCGCCGCCGGTGGCGATAATGATGCCGCTTTCTTTGGAGACGTCGGCCAGGATTTCGGTCTCGATCCGACGGAAGACGGCTTCGCCGCGGCGGGCGAAAATTTCCGCGATCGGACAGCCCTCGCGTTCGGCGACGATCTGGTCGAGATCGCGCACGGGGCGCCCCGTCAGGCGGCCGAGTGCCTGCGCCGTCGTGGTTTTGCCGCAGCCGGGCATGCCGATGAGCGCGACGTTGCCGGCGCGGCGGGCGATGGTTGCGGCG
>NZ_ADFP01000069.1 GCF_000177335.1 Pyramidobacter piscolens W5455 | reverse complement strand
TCTGAAAATTTCGAGTCGATGAATCAGCTGCTACTGGCGGAAGCCGCTCTTGTCCAGCGGGGCATGAGGTGTTATAATCGCTGGCGTCGTAGGGTGTGGGCATTTTGCGGGCAAGGCAGCTGACTCGAAATCAGCCAGGGGTTCACGCCCCTCGGGGGTTCAAATCCTCTTCCCTCCGCCATGATTTTTTTGTGAAAACTACAAAAAGCCCCCTTCGCGGGGGCTTTTTGCTATACTGGCGCCAGGGGAATCAATAAATTTCAGGGGGGATCATAGTGCAGCACAAATGCAAAATCACCGTTCTGAAAAAAGAACTGTATCCTGATTTGCAGCGGGAGTATCTGGCGGACCCAAGTTCCGGTCCCTGCCGGTTTTACGAGGAAGGGCAGGAGTTCGTTTTCGAACGCTATGGCGGTCGGGACGATTTCTGGACCATGGGGAAAGGGACTCAGTGCTCTGAAGCGTGGGATGCGATCAGCCGTTATGTTTACACGGCCCTTCAAGGCGGTTCCATCATGAGAAACTGGACGAACGACGAGAGGATCATGATCGCTTGCTGTAGCGATGGGACACGTCCGGTCATTTTCAAAATCGAGCGTATCGATTACAAGGCGCTGTTCATCGAGGGCATTGCCTGCGACGTCTGCCGCGAAAAAATCCGCAGGGCGCTGACTGACGTCGGTGGCGTTACGGGCGTGGCGTACCGGGAAAATTTTACGGAAGTGATTCTGGAACGCGAGGTCCCCGACGCCGTTTTGAAGAAAGCGGTCGAAGACTGCGGCGAGTATCGCGTGCTGAAAATCGACTGATCCCATTAAAAACGCCCGCATTTGGCGCAATCTCTCAACTTTGTGATATAACGGAACGGTGGAATTGTGATGAAGGGTGAGGAACGAATGGCGGATGATGAGAAAAGCGTCGCGACGGCAGAGGGGCAGGCGGAACCAGGAAAAGACTTCTGGACGTTATGCGTCAAAGGGACGGTCGACGAAATCAAGGAGAAGGTCGCTGCGGAGCGGATCGACGTCACACAGCCGTTTCACGACGGAATTACGCCGTTGTACTTGGCGGCGCAGAATAACTCGCTGGCAGTGGTTCAATATTTTCTCGATGCCGGGGCCGACGTTAATGCGCGGACGACGGGCGAATACGGCGATACGATTCTCCACGCCGCGGTCTGGACGAAGGATCTTCACGTCGTGCAGACGCTGCTCGAGCACGGCGCGGATCCGATGGCGACGAACGCCAAAGGCTGGACGCCGCTGCGGCTGGCGCGTTACCATGTGCGCGGCAAGGAGATGCTTCAGCTTCTGATCAAGTTCATGAAGCTGGAGCCTGCCGAGAACGGCCGCTCGTATGAAGGAACGATCGAGTATGTCGATCTCTGGTCGAAAAGATGTTATCAGTTGTGCGGCAATATTCTGATCGAACATTCCATGGAACGCCTGAGCACGTCGAATATTTCCCTGGGAGAGACGGACCGGATCACGTACGGCTCTTCGCAGAAGCGCAAGGCTATGGTCGTGAATACGGCGCCGGTCGTATATGCGTAAACGATCCGCGACGGACGGGAAACGAAAGCGGCGCCGGACGCGTGGATTTTTCCCGAGTCCGGCGCCGCCTGGATTTCGCAACATCAAAGGCCGATAGGAGAGAATTCTTTCCTATCGGCCTTTTGAATACTTTGAATGCCGGCTACTTCGCGGCGGCCGGAGCCGCGGCTTTGTCCGCCGCATCCTCAATGAAAGCCGGCTTGAGCCCGTCCAGCTTTTCATCGGGGAGGGCATCGCCAGGCGGAACGTCGTCGCTCGTGACGGTGAAGAGTTCTGGGGCGACGATTTCCACGTTCATCTTATCGGTCAGCCCCTTGATGTAGTTGCGCTGGGCTTCCACTTTTTTGCTCTGAAGGAGCATCGTCTTGATTCCGTCGGAGACTTCGGAGAGGGGACGCACGTCTTCCGAGACGGCTTTGATGCGGTGGACGACGAAATAATCCTGGCTGGTGATCTCGATGGGAGCGGAGATTTCGCCGTCGTTCAGCGCGGAAATGGGCTCGAGCTTGCCGACCATTTCCATCGCGGCAATGCGCTCGTGAACGTCGTTCGAGGTCGCTTGGACAACGTCGGCCGAGACGATCGTAAGGGCTTTGTCCCAGTCTTTGTCGGCCTTCACCTCTTCGGCGAATTTGTCGGCGGCCTCCTTGCTCTTCAGCTGGACAAAGTCGGCTTCGATGCCGGCCGGCAGCGTGAAGTTGCCGCGCAGCGCGTCGTACAGGGTTTTGATCTCGTCGTCGGAGACGACCACGCCGCCGGAAACGTCTTCCAGCATTTTGTTGATGGCCAGCTGGCGGGCGATCTCGGCTTTGACCTGTTCGAGGCTGCTGCCCTGGTTCTTCAGCGTCTGCATGAAGGCTTCTTTGGTCACGTACTGATTCTCGACCTCTTTCAGCTGTCTGTCGACGTCGTCGGCGGGGGCGCTGATTTTCAGACGAGCGACTTCGTCGATGACGGCGCGGTTGGACACCATTTCATCGAACACGGCTTTGTAAATGAGCGGCATCTGTTTGTCGGAGAGGTCGCGGATGCCGTTGCGCTCGACGAACGAACGCAGGTGCTCCTGCAGCTGGCTGATGCGCAGCTCTTCGCCGTTGACCTTGGCGACCACGAAATCGCCGGTGCGCTGATTGTCGGAGTCGGAGGAACCGCCCGTGCCGTACATGAATCCGACGGAAGCGGTGAAGATGACGATAAACAAGGCGAGAATCCACTTGATCTGAGTGCGAAGCGCAGTAAGTATCTGCAAGTGACTTTACTCCTTTCGAATTGGCAGCGTGAAAAATTCTGTTTCAGCCTAAGAATTGTACCATAAAACATTAAACCGTGGCGAGGGATGTGCCGACGGTTCGTTCCGTTTTCAAAGGAACGGAGAGATGAACGGCGCTTTCCATGACCTGACTGAGTTCCAGCGCGGTCTGTTCGGCCTGGTCGTGCGGGCATTCGCAGACGATGGAGTCGTGAACCTGGAGCACCATGGCCACGTCGCGGCCGGCAAAATGCGCGGCGACTTTGTTCATGGCGATCTTGGTGATGTCGGCGGCCGTCCCTTGGATCGGGGCGTTGATGGCGACGCGTTTTTGGTGGTCTTTCGTCTGGTTCCCGGTGGCGATTTCGTCCATCGGGCGGCGGCGGCCGAAAAGCGTGGAAGTGTAACCGAATTCGAGAGATTTTTTCTTGCTCGTTTCCATGTATTCGCGCACGCCCGGCAGGGCGGCGAAGTAGGCGTCCATGATCTGGAACGCGGTGTTGCGGTCCGTCCCCAGGCGGGAGGCGAGGCCGAAAACGCTCATGCCGTAGATCAGGCCGAAGCTGACGGTCTTGGCGCTGCGGCGCAGTTCTTTGGTGACGGCGTCGGCGGGGAGGCCGAAGATCATGGCGGCGGTTTCGGTGTGGATGTCGCGGTCCGAGTTGAAGATCTCGATCAGCTGCGGATCTCCCGAGAGATGCGCCAGCACGCGCAGTTCGATCTGCGAATAATCGGCGGCGGCGAAGCAATGTCCCGGCTGCGACGGGATCAGGCATTCGCGGATCCGCTGTCCCCAGCCGCTGTAAGTCGGCAGGTTCTGCATGTTGGGATCGCGGCTGCTGAGGCGCCCCGTGCCGGTCGTCAGCGATTCGAAAGTGCTGTGGATCAAGCCGTCCCCGCCGGCCGCGCTCAGCAGCGGCTGAACGAAGCCGGACGCCATTTTTTGAAGCTCGCGGTATTCCAGGAGCTGCCCCGGGATTTCGCAGCGCGCGCCGCAGATCTCCCGCAGCTGCTCGAGCACCGATACGTCGGTGGAGTAGCCGGTTTTTGTTTTCTTGACGACGGGAAGCCCAAGTTTTTCGAAAAGAAGCTCGCCGATCTGTTTGGGCGAGTTGAGATTGATCTCGCACCCGGCCGCTTCGTAGACTTTTTCGGTGATCGCGTTCAGCTGACGTTCCAGCTCCCGCGAAAGCGCCAGCATTTTTTCGCGGTCGAGGCGAATGCCGCGGCGCTCCATGCCGATGAGAGAAGGGATCAGCGGCAGATCGATCTCGTTCATGACCCGCGTCATGTTCTGGGCGGCAATTTTTTCTTCCATGGAGCGGGCGATGGCCAACAGGCGCAGCGCCCGGCCGGGCGAAAGCTCGAGGCCGATCTCTTTCGAGATGTCGTAGCTCTCCAGGTCGGGATGGAGCAGGTACCAGGCGGTTTTGACATCCCAAAGCCCGCCGAGGCGCGGCCGCTCCATCAGATAACACAGCGCCTTGGCGTCGAGACAGACGACCCTGTTGTCCAACAGTTCGTCCAAACGCGGCGCCAGTTCGGCCAGCGTGCCCTGCCACCAGCTGCCGTCGGGGGCGGCGAGGATGACGCGGCGCGACTGCAGCGTTTCTTCTTTGATCGTGTATGGGACGGGCGCGCCGGATTCTTCGAGATCGAGCGCGATCCTTGGCGCGCACAGGATCGTGTCCAGCGGAATGGCGGCAGCGGACGGAACGGCTTCGCCGAAGTCGTCCCCGGTACTGACGGGCGACGGCCGCGCCGCTTCCGCCGGCGGGTCCGCGGCGGGGCGTTCTTTTTGAGAGGCCGTAACGCCAAGAGATTCGGCCGCTTTTTTCATGCCCAGGCGGGCGCAGAAAGCGCCGAACGCTTCCAGATCGGCCGCCGCTTCTTTCGAGGTGAATTCGCTCAGATCTTCGTCGCATTTGAGCCGCGTCAGTTTGCGGTTCGCGACGGCCTGCGCCCCGTGTTCTTCGATCTTTTTTTGCAGCGCGGGTTTGAGCTCGCCGGCGTGTTCCATGATGCCCTCGATGGAGCCGTAACTTTGCAGCAATTTCGAAGCGGTCTTTTCGCCGACGCCGGGAACGCCGGGGATGTTGTCGATCGAGTCGCCCATCAGCGACAGATAATCGACCATTGTGTCCGGGGGAAAACCGTATTTTTCTGTGAAATGAGGAACGTCGTATTCCTCGAAAGACGAGACGCCTTTGCCGGGGCGGAGGATCTTTACGCCCGGGCGCAGCACCTGCATGATGTCCTTGTCCGACGTGAGGATCAGCACCTCGTCGCCGCGGGACGCGAACTGCACGGCGGCCGAGCCGATCAGGTCGTCGGCCTCGACCGAAGGACGTTCCATGATGTGGACGCCCAGAAGCGGAAGCATTTCATGGAGCAGCGGGACCTGGATTTTGAACTCCTCGGGCGTTGGCCGGCGCGTGGCTTTGTATTCGGGATAGAGCCGGTGGCGGAACGTCGGCTCCTTCATGTCGAACGCCGCGTAGATCTCGTCAGGACGCTGGTCGTGTCTGACCCTGGCGAACATGTTGAAGAAGCCGACCAGCGCGTTGGTAGGCGTGCCGTCGGGGGCGTTCAGTTCGGGGATCGCGTAAAAGGCGCGAAAGGCGATCCCGTGTCCGTCGATGAGCAAAATCTTTTTTCCAGACATTTCCATAAACCTCCAGGACAGGTTATAATGCTCTCTGATCTCTGCGGATTTTCTTCCGCAGCTGCCTGTCTATTGTACACGCGATGGACCAATTATGTGAGGAGGAACTTTTATAAATGGCGGATGAAGTGAGAGTACGTTTCGCGCCCAGCCCCACCGGCGCGCTGCATATCGGCGGCGCTCACACGGCGCTTTTCAACTGGCTTTGGGCCCGTCATACCGGCGGAAAATTTATCCTTCGTATCGAGGACACCGACCGCGTCCGTTCGACCGCGGAATACGAAGAGACGATCATAGCCGGGATGAAATGGCTGAATCTCGACTGGGACGAAGGGCCCGACGTCGGCGGCGATTACGGACCGTACCGTCAGACCGAACGCCTCGACCTTTACAGTAAATACGCTCAGCGGCTTCTCGACGAAGGCAAAGCCTACAAGGACGGCAGCGCGGTCATCTACAAAGTGCCGCTGGGGCTGGACATCGGCTTTGACGACGAAGTCTACGGCCACGTGGACTACAAGAGCGATGCGCTGATCGACGGCCGTACCGGCGTGATGAAGGACATCGTCCTGATCAAAAGCGACGGTTTCCCTACCTATAATTACGCCGTCGTCGTCGACGATCATCTGATGAAGATCTCTCACGTCATCCGCGGCGAAGACCACATCTCCAACACGCCCAAGCAGGTCCTGATCTACAAGGCGCTGGGCTGGGAGATGCCCAAGTTCGCCCATCTGCCCATGATCCTCGGCAAGGACAAGAAAAAACTCTCCAAACGCCACGGCGCCACCAGCGTTTACGAATACCGCGACATGGGCTACCTGCCCGATTCGATCTTCAACTTTCTGGCGCTGCTGGGCTGGGCTCCGAAGGGGAACGTGGAAGTGTTCGGCCGCGACCTGGCCATCAAGGAATACGAACTTCGCAACATCAACCGCAAGTCCTCGGTCTTCGATTTCGACAAGCTGAACTTCATCAATCAGGAACACATCACGGAAATGCCCGTCAGGGAAAAATTCGAACTGGTCCGTCCGTTCTGGGAAGAAATGGGCGTGGACTGCGACAAACTCGACCTGGATTATCTCGGCAAATGTTTCGGGATCATGGCCGGCCGCGGCAAGACGATCAAGGAGCTGGCGGAGTTCTCCGACTATCTGGTGACCTTTGTCCCCGTGGCGGCCCGTTACGACGGCAGCGACCTGACGGACGAGCGCCGCGCCCTGTTGAAAAAGTTCAATACCGATTTTCTGTCTCGTCCCGAACTGCTCACGCCCGAGCAGATGCTGGCCTTCGCGCGCGAGTGGTGCGACGCCAACGGAGCCAAACTCAAGGACATCGCCATGCCCCTGCGCTACATGCTGACCGGCTACAAAGTCAGCCCCGGCATCTTCGAAGTGATCGAACTGCTGGGGCGCGACGAGGTGGCTAGAAGACTGCGGCACTATAATGTCCTTTGACTTCCGCGGCGCGGTGCAAAAACTGTTTTTGAAAATGCACGCGCGCTTTCTCTGCGGAAGAAGGGAAGCGCGATACATAAAAATCCTTGAAAAAACGCGCACGCGTTAATTTCAAGTTTGACATTTCAGAAGAATCGTTGTATATTTTCCCCGTGCCTGGAAAATCCTCCGGGCGCTCCCGAACTGGTCGGGATTTTTCATCACGTTTTTTTTGGAGGCATGTACTTTGAAGGGCAAAGTGAAATGGTTCAACAGCACCAAGGGCTTCGGTTTCATCACCACCGAAGAGGGCAAGGACGTTTTTGTCCATTTTAGCGCTATCAAGATGGACGGCTACAAGTCCCTTGAGGAGAACGAAGAAGTTGAGTTTGACGTCGTCGATGGTGAAAAGGGCCCTCAGGCTGCTAACGTTGTCCGTCTGTAAGACGACCGTTAGTGATTGAACCCTTTTAGATTAAAAAAGAAGGCCGGCAGATCTGATCTGTCGGCCTTTCTGCTATTACGCAAAAAAGCGTCTTCTCCGCGGGAAGAACCAGCCGTGGAGAAGACGCGCTATCGACTCTTTTTTGATTCTTGACTTGTTTTCTGGCGCCAGATATAAAGCGCCACGATAACTGCGCAGGCAGCGCAAAGGGCCATGCTGATCTCGGAAAGATACCGCTGGATCAGCGATTTATTGGCTCCCAGCCAGTAGCCCAGCAGTGTCAGGATGACGACCCAGATGCCGGCGCCAAGCGTCGTATAGAAACAGAAGCGCGTCAGGTCCATGCGGGCGATCCCCGCCGGCAGCGAGATATACTGACGAATCACCGGGATCAGACGGCCGACGAACGTGCTGATATGGCCGTGGCGTTCGAAGAACGAGTCCGCTTTGTCAAGAACCTCTGGCGTGATCCCGAAATGTTTGCCGTACCTGATGAAAAAGGGACGGCCGAAACGCAGCGACAGCCAATAATTAAACAGCGCTCCCAGCAGGCTGCCGGCGATCCCTGCGAGAAGCGCGAGGGACAGCGACATTTGTCCCTCGTGGGCCAAAAAGCCGGCCGGAGGCATAACGACTTCGCTTGGAAACGGGAAAAACGACGATTCCAGGAACATCAGCGCGACGATTCCCGTATACCCCAGCGAACCGATCGTATCCACCAGCCAACTGACTAAACCGCCAAAAACATCGCTTAGCATGACTTCACCCCGCTCGATGATTTTTTCTAAGACGTGTGATCCATGTTTCGAGGCAAGAGGACGGCCGTCGCGTCGCGACGGGGCCTTTATGGCCCCCTGTCCCACGCGTTTTGCGGCGTCTCCTCGGCGCGGGAAAAAGCGTGCAGTCTTTTTCCCGAAGGACAGTATGAAGCACGGCGTTATTGTAGCATCATCGGGCGTCTTCCGGAAAAGACAGAAACAGAGAACTTAAAAAATATTTCTTCCAATTGAGGCGTTCTTTGTGGGATAATAATATACGGATTTTTCGAGAAGGAGGCTGTGCCGTGTGCCTGCCTTATTGGAACAGCGAACTTGACATCGAAGTGGGATGCTGGAGTTTCTCCCGGCGCGAGCACGGCACCATCTCCATGGCGGGGCTCCACAGCGAGTTGCTGCGCGACCTTTCCTTTCAGGCACTCTCCTTGGACAGTGAACTGCTGTATCTCTGCGGCAGTGAATGCGGCATCGCCGGCAGCATGATCTGGGATGAGTCTGTCCTCGAAAGAAGAACGGCTGCGAATATGTCTCCGTTTACCCTTGTTTTCGGCTACAGCCGGGAAATGGAGCGCTTTTCGGGGCATTTCCTTGCCCGGCGCCGGGACCTGAAAGCCGGCGTGACGGAGTGCACCTTTTGGAACGGGCAGATTGCCCTCATACGCTATAAAGTCATCGCCTATATGGCGGCGCTTCCGGTCTTTAACGAGCTGGAAGGACTCGTGGAAATGCGTGCGGCCTTGCAGAAATGGAAGAAAGGCAGCGCCTTGGTCCCTTTCTATGCGGAACGCTTCGGCTTTCTGCGCGCGCCCTTGCCGTACGAAACCGATATCCCGGAAGACATGCTCGTCGTGAATAAGCTGGAGAATTTTCAGCTCGACGAGACCCGCTCGGTTATCGGACCATCTCCGTCCATCCCGCTGCCGGCTTTTTACGAGCTGACCATCGGTGACGACGGCGAAGAAACATGATATTGTGGAGCCCGTGAGAATTTTGAAAAGATCTATCGGCCTTTTCGTCGTGGACGAAGAAGTGAAGGAGGATGTTCGATGGCTGTTCACAAAAAGAACAAGACTCTTGAACCCAAAGAGAGAGATTCCGCCGGGAACGTATCGAAGCAGGCTCAGCCGACCAGACAATCTACATCTGCTCCAAAGAGTCCGAAGGCGAAAAAGGCGTCATCTTCCGACAGGAAAAAAAGCGCCCCCGGCCTGGAATCCGGAAAAAAGGCGGCTGAAAAGCGCGTGAACAGCGAAGGATCCCAAGTGCCTGAGAAAATAAAGGCCCCCGTGGCAAGCGCGGTTCCTGCAAAGAAGAAAACGGCAAAGAAGGATGCGGGCGCCAAAGCAAACGTTCCGTCCGAAGAGAAGGGCATGGCGAAGAAAACTCCGAAAAGGACAGTCGAGGCATCCGAAAACGCCGTCAAGAAAAAGAAAAAAGCGGCGGCGAAGGAAAACGATCCTCAAGCCCCCGCCGCAGAAAAGCCGGAGAAGCGATCTCCGGCGAAAGACGAGACAAAGAAAACGGGCGACAAAAAGAAAAGCGCTCCGGAGCGTATCAAGCTGACGTCTACGCTGGATGCGGTTCCCAAAGAGCCCGACGATCCGTTCGCCGAGGCTCCCGCAGACGAGGACCTCGACAATTTCAGCGGTCCTGACGCGGAAGATCTCGCAGAGGTGGGCGCCGACGATGGACTTGACGAAAATCTGAACCTCGAGGTGGAGCATGAAGAAGACGATTCGGTGGGATCTTCTTCCGGCGAAATCTCGGAAAGCGATCCGGATTATCTGCGTTCCATGATGAGTCATATCCGTGGGCTCATCGTTCAGGGGCGCAAGAATGGCTATGTGACCCACAAGGACATCGAGAAATATATCCCCGCGGATTACTGGAGTTCCGAGATCCTGGACAATGTTTTCATTAATTTGACGGAGCTTGGCATTCAAGTGCTGGATGATTCCGCTCAAGTTTCATCAAAGGATGGCAGTTCAGCCAAATCGAAGCGGCCTTCGAGAAGCAGGACGAAAATTTCCGACGAGAGAGAAAGCCCCGACGTCCCGGGCGATGACGACAGTGCGTCCGATTTTGCCTCGTCCGGTGGCGACGAAGCTCCCGGCTATGGAGAAGAATTGGGGCGCATGGAAGACGTGCCCTTGTCCGATCCGGTGCGCATGTACCTGCGCGAGATCGGCAAGGTCCCCCTCTTAAGCGGAGAAAAGGAACGCGAGCTGGCGATCAAAGTCGAAGCCGGCGACGCGGAGGCGAAACAGCAGATCATCGACGCCAATCTCCGTCTGGTCGTCAGCATCGCCAAGAAATACATCGGCCGCGGCATGCTGTTCCTCGACCTGATCCAGGAGGGCAATCTCGGCCTGATCCGCGCCGTGGAGAAGTTCGACTACCGCAAAGGCTTCAAGTTCAGCACCTACGCCACCTGGTGGATCCGTCAGGCCATCACCCGCGCTATCGCCGATCAGGCGCGCACGATCCGCATCCCCGTGCACATGGTCGAGACGATCAACAAGATGGTGCGCATTTCCCGCCAGCTCGTGCAGAAACTTGGACGCGAACCCAGCGACGAGGAGATCGCCCATGAAATGGAAATCGAAAGCGGGCGCGTCGAAGAGATCCGCCGCATCGCTCAGCTTCCCGTCTCGTTGGAAACGCCCATCGGCGAAGAAGAGGACAGCCAGCTCGGCGATTTTATCGAGGACCGCAACATGCCCAGCCCCGAAGACGCGGCCGCCGGCAACCTTCTTCACGAGCAGATCGAGGAGATGCTCGACGCCCTGTCGGACCGCGAGCGCGAAGTGCTGCGCTACCGCTTCGGGCTGGAGGATGGGCGCTCTTATACGCTTGAAGAAGTCGGCCGCCGTTTCGGCGTCACCCGCGAGCGCATCCGTCAGATCGAAGCCAAGGCGCTGAGAAAACTGCGCCATCCCAGCCGCAGCAAAAAACTCCGGGATTTTTTGGAGTAATCTTGAGCAACGACTGACTCGCCCCTTCCTCCTCTCGCGTTTCGTGACAGGAGGGAGGGCTTTCTTATGCCCAGGAGCATTTTTGCTCACGGATATTTATGTCCCGATAAAAATAACGAAAAAGACGGGATCTCCTCCCAAAAGTTCAATATTTTTTTCGTCACAAAGAATGTTTTTGTGTTTCGAGTCTCTCGGAGCATAAAATAATGAAGATTCTTTGGCTTTCCTGTGATATACTTGTCCGAGTCGTTTTTTTATCACCATTGAGTCTAGGTTATTGAAAGGAGTGCTTCTTGTGAAATCGGAACTGCTGTCACAAGAAAAAAACATTGTAACCATCAAGGTAACCGTGGATCAGGCCGGTTATGCGGCTCAGCTGAAGAAAACCTACGCCGAGATCGCCAAACGGGTCAACATTCCCGGTTTCCGTAAAGGGAAGGCCCCCAAGGCGGTGCTGGAAATGCGCCTCGGCAAAGACTCGATCATGAGTCAGGCTCTCGAAGACATGCTTCCAAAAGTTCTTGACGAAGTCTGCGCCGAGTACGACCTTGAGCCGATCGCTTCGCCCACGGTTGACGATCTCAACATGAAGGAGGGCGAGGACGTCACTTTTACCGTGAAGTATGAGGTCGAACCCGAGGTGACGCTGCCCGAGCTTTCCGATATCACGGTCGATCTGCCGGTGTTCGCCGTCAGCGAAAGCATGGTCGACGAAGCGCTCGAGAATATGAAGAAGAGATTGGCCACCTACAAGCCCGTCAATCGGCCCGCCCGGCACGGCGATAAAGTTCGCGCCGCCTACAGCCTGGTCGTGAAAGACGACGACGGCAAAGACGTCATGTCTCACGAACCCCAGATCGACACGTTCGAACTGGACCATCTTTCCATGCGCCCCGAGATCGTCGAGGCTCTGACGGGAACTGAAGCGGGAACCAAAAAGTCCGCCGACATCAACGTCGCCGACGACTATCGGGACAAGACGGTGGCCGGCAAAACGGCTCACTATGAGTTCGACGTCATCGAAGTTCAGGAGCCGGTCGCTCCGGAGATGGACGACGAGTTCTTCAAGAAAGTCACCTCGGAGGACGTGCACAGCGAGGCGGAACTGCGCGCCACGATCCGCGAGAACCTCGACAAGCGCCTGAAAGCCGACGCCCGTACCGCGGCCGAAAACGAGGCGGTCGCCAAGATCACCGAGGCTTCTCAGGTCGAATTGCCCGACTCGATGGTGCGGCGCCAGCGGGAACATCTGCGCAAGCGTTTCGAGGAAAACGTCAAACAGCGGACAAAGATGAGCCTTGAGGAATACTATAAGTCCGAGGGGCACGATCTTGAAGAACTCGAAGAGAATCTCGAGAAAGACGCTCGCCGCGACGTGATGGGGTATCTTGTGGTTGATGCCTGCGCCAAGAAATTCGGCGTCTCCGTACGAAAAGAGGATCTGGACGGGGAGATTGCCCAGATGGCCGCCAATTACGGCATCTCCAGCGACAGCATCAAGGATATGCTGAAGAAGCGTCCGGAGGACTTCGAGAACATGATCTCTCAGGCGCGTTACCGCAAGACGCTGCAGGCGATTATGGAAAAAGTGAAAGTCAACGAAGTGAAGAAGGGTGTTGACGCTGAAGCGCCTGCCGCTCAGAATTAAGGATTTTCCCTCGTTGCTGCGGCAGAGACGATGCCGCAGCAATTTTTTTTGAAAGAGAAGCAGAAAGGAGCCTCAATTTCAACATGTATATTCCTTTTGTAATTGAACAGACCGGCCGCGGAGAGCGCTCTTACGACATTTATTCGCGGCTGCTGAAGGACCGCATCGTTTTTCTTGGCGACGAGATCAACGACGACGTAGCCAACGCGGTGGTGGCTCAGCTGTTGTTTCTGGAAAGCGAAAGCCCGGAGCGCGACATCAGCATCTATATCAATTCCCCCGGAGGTTCGGTTTCGGCGGGGCTGGCGATTTACGATACCATGCAGTTCGTGAAATGCGACGTGTCCACCATTGTCGTCGGTATGGCAGCCAGCATGGCCGCGGTGCTGCTTTCGGCGGGCTCTGCCGGCAAGCGCATCGCTCTTCCGAATTCCCGCATCATGATCCATCAGCCTCTCGGCGGCGCGCAGGGACAAGCCAGCGACATTGAAATCCAGGCCCGCGAAATCATCAAAACCAAGGAAACGCTGAACAATATTCTTGTGAAACATACGGGACAAAGCATGAGAAAAGTCAAGGGCGACACTGATCGCGATTTTTACATGACGGCGCAGGAAGCTCTTGCCTATGGAATTGTGGACAAAGTGATCGACAAGCGATAGAACGGAATGACTGTGAAATTCCCGCTCCTCTCTCTCTTGTTATTTATGATGAAACAGGCTGATGTCGGAAGGGATGGCTGCCATGGCACGCATCGATGAGAAAAATCGCAAGAATCCGCGCTGTTCATTCTGTGGCAGAAGCGCTGAAGACGGGATCACTCTGATTTCCGGTCCGGAAGGAATCAACATTTGCAGCGAATGCATAAAAATCTGCAATTCCTATCTGAGAAATACGGCGGACCTTGACGAGGCTTTTAACGATGCCGGGCAGCACGATGACAAGATGATGACGGCGCTGAAAAATCCCCCGCGCCCGAAAGAGATCAAAGAATATCTTGATGAGTATGTGATCGGTCAGGATTACGCCAAAAAGGCGATTTCCGTCGCCGTTTACAATCACTACAAACGGATCGTCACCGGTTTCAGCGGCGGCGAAGTGGAACTGCAAAAGAGCAATCTGCTCCTGCTGGGGCCGACGGGAAGCGGCAAGACGCTCCTGGCCCAGAGTTTGGCGAAAAAACTCAACGTCCCCTTTGCAATTTCGGACGCCACGACGTTGACGGAAGCCGGATATGTGGGCGAAGACGTCGAGAACGTGCTGGTAAGGCTCGTCCAGGCGGCTGATTATGACGTAGCCGCCGCTGAACGCGGCATCGTTTACATCGACGAAATCGACAAGATCGCCCGCAAATCGGAATCTACGTCCATCACCCGCGACGTTTCCGGCGAAGGGGTACAGCAGGCGCTTTTGAAGATCCTCGAAGGGACGGTCTCCAATATCCCTCCCAAAGGAGGGCGCAAACATCCTCAGCAGGAATTCATTCAGGTCAACACAGCCAATATTCTCTTCATTTGCGGCGGCGCTTTCGACGGGCTTGAAAATATTGTCGGCCGCCGCGTCAACAAGAAAGTCATCGGCTTCGACAGCGACATTCGCAACGGTACCGCCGCCGATCGCTACGACCTGCTGCGGCAGGTGGAACCCGAAGACCTCGTTTCTTTTGGCTTTATCCCCGAACTGGTCGGGCGTCTGCCGTTGCTCGTACCTCTTCAAAGTCTTGACGCGGACGCGCTGGTGCGCGTTTTGACCGAACCGAAAAATTCCCTGGTGAGGCAATACCAGAAAAATTTCGAAATGGAGAACGTCGAACTGGACTATCAGCCGGAGGCCATCCGCGCGATCGCCGAAAAGGCGGCCAGTAAAGGGACGGGCGCTCGCGGACTGCGCGCGATCATGGAAAATCTGATGCTTAATCTGATGTACGAAGTCCCCTCGTCCAACACCAAAGGGCAGATCAAGAAAATCGTTATCACTCCGGAATATGTAGCGGGAACGGGGCAGCCCGAATACATTGAAGACATGAAAGCGGAGGAGTCTTAACGAATGTTGTACGTGCTGCCTGCCCGTGACACCGTCATTTTCCCCGGAGTTCTTGTGCCGATTTTCGTCGGACGTTCTTCGACCTTGAAGGCCATAGAAATTGCGGCCACTGCGGAGAAACGTTACATCTTTGTGGCAGCTCAAAAGAATCCCGAAGAAGAAAATCCGGGCCCCGCGGATGTATACGATGTCGGCACCGTGTGCGAGATGCTGCAGATGATCCGCATGCCCGACGGTACGATGAAGCTGCTGCTCGAAGGCAAAGAGCGCAAACGCTGCCGCGCCTATGTGCTGCAGGACTCCATGCTGACGGCTGATCTTGTCTCTGTGCCGAGCGGCTACGTGGATAACGACCGTTTGGAAGCCCTGCGCCAGGAAGTGCTCCGTGAGTTTGAGAGCTACGTGACCTACCATCCCCGTCTGCCGGCGGAGCTGATTCAGCCGGTCAGCGCCATCAAGGATCCCGGGCTGGCGGCCGACATGATCGCGGCGCACATGACTCTTGACGTCCAGCGCAAGCAGTCGTTGCTTGAATGCTTTCGAGTGGACAGCCGCCTCGAGCTGCTTCTGAAATATTTGATTTCGGAGACGGAAATGCTGAAGCTGGGGCGAGAAATCCATACCAAAGTTCAAAAGGAGATCGACCAGAATCAGCGGGAGTATTTCCTGCGCGAACAGCTGAAAGCCATTCAGGAAGAGCTGAAGATCGACGATTCTCCGGAAGCCCAGGACCTGCGCGACCGGGCGGCGAAGAGCGAACTGCCCGACTCCGTTCGTTCGAAGGTCGAGAGCGAGCTGAAACGCATGGCGAAAACGCCGTCCATGTCGCCGGAGTCGACCGTCATTCGAAACTATGTGGAATGGCTGCTTGACGTGCCATGGCTGAGAAAATCGGAAGAGCAGCTTGACATCGGCGCGGCGAAAAAAGTCCTCGACGCCAATCATTACGGCCTGAAACGCGTTAAAGACCGTCTCCTTGAATATCTGGCCGTACGGAAATTGGCCGGCAAGTCCTCGCGGGCGCAGATTTTGTGCCTGGTCGGACCGCCCGGCGTCGGCAAGACGTCGTTGGGAAAGTCGGTTGCCCAGGCGTTGGGGCGCCGTTTCGTCAGTTTTTCTCTGGGCGGAATGCGCGACGAGGCCGAGATTCGCGGACATCGTCGCACCTACATCGGCGCTTTGCCCGGACGCATCGTGCAGAAATTGAAAGAAGCCGGCTGCAACAATCCCGTCATGCTGCTTGACGAAGTGGACAAGATCGGTTCGGACTTTCGCGGCGATCCTGCCAGCGCTCTGCTTGAAGTTCTCGATCCGGAACAGAATTCCCATTTTACCGACCACTATCTTGAAGTGCCCGTCGATTTGAGCGACGTCCTTTTCATCACGACGGCCAACGTCTCCCATACGATTCCGGCGCCGCTGCTGGATCGTATGGACGTGATCGAGCTTTCCAGTTATCTGCCCGAAGAAAAGTATCACATCGCCAAAGGCCATCTGCTGCCTCGCATCTACAGGGAAAGCGGCCTGACGAAGAAAGACGCTGTCCTTTCGTCGGCGGCGCTGAAAGCCGTCATTGCCGATTATTCTCACGAATCCGGCGTGCGCGAGCTCGACCGTCGCCTGTCCACGCTGTTCCGCAAGATCGCCCGCTCGGCTTTGGAACGGGAAGAACGGGGCGAAGCTTCGCGAAAAGTCAGCATTGGAGTCAAAGATCTGGCGGGGTATCTGGGCGCGCCTCACCGCCCGGACGTGAGAATTCCCAAAGAGCCGCAGACGGGGCTTTCCGTCGGACTGGCCTGGACGGCTGCCGGCGGCGACGTCCTGATCATCGAAGCCGTGAAGATGCCCGGCAAGGGAGAACTGCAGCTGACCGGCAATCTTGGCAAGGTCATGCAGGAATCGGCGATGACCGCGCTGGGATTCCTCAAGTCTCATTGGCGTAAGCTGACGAAACAGGCCGAGCCGAAATGGGGGGCGACGGGGCTGCATCTTCACGTCCCCGAAGGCGCCATCCCAAAGGACGGCCCGTCCGCCGGCATCACCATGGCGATCGCTCTTTTCTCCGCGTTGAGCGGCGCAAAATATCGTCCCGGCTACGCCATGACCGGGGAAATTTCCTTGCGCGGCGACGTGCTGCCGATCGGCGGACTGCGCGAAAAAACACTGGCGGCCAAACGCTACGGCATTTATAATCTGTTCGTACCGGAAGCGAACCGGGCCGACGCGGAAGACATGGAACCCTGGATCAAACAGGACGTTCATTATGTTTTCGTCTCTCAGGCGGCGCAAGTCTTCGAAAAGGTGCTGGAGGGCGGACGATGATCACCTGGAAGGCGTTGTTGCGCTGTACCGCCTATAGAATCCAGCAGTTTCCCGCAGGGAGCCTGCCTGAAGTCGCCCTGGCGGGGCGTTCCAACGTCGGCAAATCTTCGCTGCTGAACAAACTGGCCGGACAAAAACTGGCTCGCGTCAGTTCGGAGCCGGGAATGACCCGCAGCGTCAATTTCTTCGACGTTCAGGCGCCTCATCCCTTTACGCTCGTCGATCTGCCGGGATTTGGCTACGCGTCCCGCAGCAAGGACGAACGCAAAGGCTGGGCTTCGCTGGTCGAGGGCTATATCGAACGCCGGGGAACTCTGGCCCTGGTGGTTCATCTGGTGGATATCAGGCACGGCCTGCTGGATAAGGACCGTGAACTTCAGGAATGGCTCAAGGCTTTGGACGTGCCGATGCAGGTCGTTTTCACCAAAGCCGACAAGATTGCAAAAACGAAACGTAAGAGCGTGATCATGAAGTATGTCGAAACGGGCCTTTATTCGTGGAATCTGCCTTTGGCCTGTTCAGTCGACGAGCCCGCGACGATTGAAGCTCTGAAAGCGCAGATCGATCTGTATCTGACCACTGCGCTGAAATAAGTTCAACTTTGACTAGGGAGGAAAAATAAATGGCCTCGCGCAATACAGAGCTGTCGAAAACATACGACCCCGCGCCTCTTGAGGAAAAATGGTATCAGTGGTGGCTGGATCAAAATCTTTTTGACGCAAAGATCGATCCAGAAAAGAAAGCTTTCTCGATCGTGCTGCCGCCGCCGAACGTTACCGGAGCGCTGCACATGGGGCACGCCTACGACCATACGTTTCAAGATATTCTGGCGCGTTACAAGAGAGCGCGCGGATACAGCGTGCTCTGGCTGCCCGGGACGGATCACGCCGGCATTGCCACACAGAACGTGGTGGAGCGTCGTCTCGCCAAAGAGGGCACGTCGCGGCGCGCTTTGGGGCGCGAGGCCTTTGTGAAAAGGACTTGGGAATGGAAAGAGGAATATCGCGACCGCATCGTCAATCAGATGAAAAGCCTGGGCGATTCCTGCGACTGGAAGCGCGAGCGCTTCACGATGGACGAAGGGCTTTCCAAAGCCGTTCGTACGGTGTTTTGCCGCCTCTATGAAAAAGGTTTGATCTACAAAGGGAAATACATTGTCAACTGGTGCCCGCGCTGCCATACGGCGCTCTCCGACATCGAGGTGGAGCATTCCGAAGAGATGGGGCACATGTACTATGTCCGTTATTATTTCAAGGACAGCGACGAGTACATCATGATCGCCACGACGCGTCCGGAAACGATCATCGCCGACGTAGCGGTGGCGGTGCATCCCGGCGACGAAGCGCACGCCTATGCGGTTGGCCGCGAGGTGATCGTGCCGATGACGGGCGGACGGCGTGTCGACGGCAAGATGACCGGCGGACGGGCGATTCCCGTCATCGCCGATCGCATGGTCGATCCCGCTTTCGGGACCGGCTTCGTGAAAATCACGCCGGCGCACGATCCCAACGACTTTCAGGTCGGGCGTACGCATGATCTCGAACCGATTCAGGTGATCGACGAGGACGGCCATATGATCAACATGACCGAAGCCGCCAAAGAAATGGAAGGCATGTCCGTGGCCGAGGCGCGCGTCAAAAGCGTAGAGATCATGCAGAACGAGGGCGCGCTCGAAAAAATCGAAGAACTGCCGCATCAGGTCGGCCATTGCTATCGTTGCGGCACGACCGTGGAGCCTTACCTGTCAGAACAGTGGTTCGTCAAGGTGGCTCCGCTGGCCGAACGCGGCGTCGCGGAATCGAAGGCCGGCCACATGCACTGGATCCCTTCGCAGTGGGACAAAACGTATTATCAGTGGATGGATGGCGTGCGCGACTGGTGCATTTCCCGTCAGCTGTGGTGGGGACATCGCATTCCCGCCTGGACCTGCGAGGACTGCGGTCATATCGTAGTTGCCGAACACGATCCCGACTGCTGCCCCAAGTGCGGTTCTCGAAAACTGAAACAGGATGAGGACGTTCTGGACACCTGGTTCAGCAGCGCGCTGTGGCCGTTTTCGACAATGGGCTGGCCTGAAGATACCGAGGAACTGAGATATTTCTATCCCACGTCGGTCATGGTCACGGGATTCGACATTATTTTCTTCTGGGTGTCGCGAATGATCATGATGGGGCTGGAGTTTATGGATGAGGTGCCCTTCCGTGACATTTTCATCCATGCTCTGGTGCGCGACGAAAAGGGACGCAAGATGAGCAAGTCTTTGGGCAACGGCATCGACCCCATCGACATGATCAATCTGTACGGCGCCGACGCCCTGCGCTTTACGGTCGCGGCTCTGACGGTACAGGGGCGCGACATCCTGCTCGGCCCTGCGAAGATCGAAAGTTATAAGCGCTTTATCAACAAGATCTGGAACGCCAGCCGTTTTGCGCTGATGAATCTCGGCGACGAGGATCATGAAGGACAGCCCGATCCCAAGCGCATGCGCCTTCATGACCGGTGGATCCTCGAACGACTGCGCCGTCTTGACGACGTCGTGACGAAGGATATCGACGGATACTTCATCGGCGAAGCCGCCCGCGAGCTTTACGAGTTTATGTGGGGCGATTTCTGCGATTGGTACATCGAGCTTTCCAAGCCGGCTCTGTACGGCGACGAAGGCCCCGAGCGCCAGAAAACGACGAAGCGCGTGCTGCTGTGCGTTTTCAGAGATGTGCTGCGTCTGCTGCATCCTTTCACGCCCTTTGTGACCGAGGAACTGTGGCACGCATTCGCTTTCGGCGAAAAGCCGATGGAGCTCGAAGCCTGGCCCGAGGCCGCCGCTTACGCGGAGGATCGGGCGTCGGTCGCGGAGATGGACGAGCTTCAGGAATTTATCCGCTCCATCCGCAACCTGCGCGCCGAAGCGGGACTGCCGCCCAGCCAGAACATGCGGCGCGTTGTGCTGCGCGGTCCCGGCAAAGACTTTGAGCCGGTGCTCGAAGCCAATCTCGACCTGATCAAACTCTCCGCCAAGGTCGACGCCGTCGAAGTCGTCGCTGCCGACGCGCCCAAACCGCATTTGGCGCTGAGCTCCATCGTCAGGGCCGGGCAGGTGTTCCTGCCGGTAGGCGATCTGCTCGATCCGAAAGCGGAGGTCGAGCGCCTGCAAAAGGAACTGAAGCAGGTCGAGGCCAATCTGGCCCGCAGTGAGAAGAAACTCTCGAGCGAAAGCTTTGTGGCCAAAGCTCCGGAGGACGTCGTCGAGACGGAACGCCAGCGCGCCGACGAGTCGAAGAGCCGCCGCGTTCGCATTCTCGAAAACATTGCCAGCTTGTCCGAGGAATAAGCGATTAAAATGGATCGTTTCGAGTGCTGGGATGCTGTCGAAAAGCGCCTGAACTCCCTGACAAGCCCCGAGTCGCTTTCGGGGCTTGTTTTTGTAGAGAAAGTTTTTGAGGAACTTGGAGATCCGTCGAGATTTCCTGCCATTCATATCGCCGGAACGAACGGCAAAGGCTCCACGGCCGCCTGCCTCGATTCCATGCTGCGCGCCGCAGGATACAAAACGGCCCTGTACACGAGCCCGCATCTGACGTGTTTGGGCGAGCGGCTCCTGATCGACGGGCAGATGTTGGGCGGCGAGAAATGGCTGGACGCTCTGGAGCGGATCAGCGTGGTTTTGAAAAAGCTGCCGGAGGTCCGTCTGGGATATTTTCAGGCGCTGACGGCGGCCGCTTTCTGGCTGATCGAGCGGGAGAAGGTCGATGCCGCGGTGATCGAAACGGGGCTGGGCGGACGGCTCGACGCCACGAACATGCTGCGCCGGCCTCTGCTGAGCGTTATCACGCCGCTGGGGATGGATCACATGCATTTGCTCGGCAACAGTCTGAGCGAGATCGCCGCGGAGAAGTTCGGCATCGTCAAGCCGGGCGGAAGAGCCCTGTACTGCGGCGGCGAGGCGGCGCTGAACGAACAGTTCCGCCGCCGTTGTGCGGAAGTGAGCGCGGTCGGCGAGATCTTTTCCGAGCACTGTCGGATTGCCGGCGTTCAAACCTCTTTGGACGGGAATCGCTTTATCTATGCGAGCCCGCGGGGGACGCGGCGCTGCTTCGTCCGACTCGCGGGGCTGCATCAGCCCGAAAACGCCTCGCTGGCGCTGCGTGCCCTGGAAATAATCTCCGATAAACTGCCGTGTGACGCCGCGGCGATGGAAAAGGGACTGGCGGAAGTTTCCTGGCCGGGACGTATGGAAGTCATGCACCGTAATCCTGACGTGATTCTGGACGGCGCCCACAATCCCCATGGCACGGCCGCATTGATCCGGTCGCTGAAAGCGCTTTACGGCGACCGGCCGCTCAGCTTTGTCTACACGTCAATGGCCGATAAGGATTACGCCGCCTCGCTGGCACTGTATGCCCGGGCGTTTCCGCAGGCGCGGCTGTTCTGCGTGGAGCTTGAAGGTGCGCCGCGTTGCGAGAACGCCGAGATTCTGGCGCGGACGGCGGCCGCTTTCCCGTGGAAACGCGAACCGCTGGCGGTGAAAGATCCGCGGACGGCTCTGAAAAACGCCATGGCGCTGGGCAATCCCGTGATTCTTTGCGGAAGTCTGTACTTCATCGGCACGGTCAGGAGGCGGATAAAGGACGATGGATGGCTGTAAATCTTTTACGATCGCGTCGCATCACGGTTTTTACGATTATCCGCTGCCCCCGCAGGCGCCCTTTCATGTGCGGATCTCTTTGAAAGGCGTCAGCGCGCAGGAAGAGATCGAACGCCTGGCGGCGCGTGCTCCGTTCGTCTTGCTCAGCCAGGTCCACGGCGCGCGCGTGATTTCCGCAGATCGGGCGCTCCTTTATCCTGAGAAAGATCAGGCCGACGGTCTGCTGATCGCGCCTGGAGACGCGACCTGCGGCCTGCGCTATGGTGACTGCGCGCCGGTCGTGATTCTCTCGCTTGGGGAAGCTCCCTGGATTCTGGCGCTGCATTCCGGTTTCAAGGGGACTTTGAAAAATATCTGCGCTTCGGGAATGGCGCTGGCCCGCGAAAGATTTGGCAGCGCCGCTCCGCAGGACCTTTATGCGTGGGTGGGGCCGTGTATTTCTGGAACGTGTTACAGTCGCCGCCGGGAAGATCCTTCCACCGCGGAGGCCCTGAAAGTTTTTGTCGCGCGGGCCGTCCGCGTGGCGGGCGATTACGCGTTGATCGACCTGAAAAGACAGATCGCCGAGCAGTTGCGGGAACAGCGCGTTCCTGACGAACATATCTTCCTCGAATCCCAGTGCACGTGCTGCCAGACCGAACTGTTCTACTCCCACAGGCGTTCCACCCGGGAAAGCGACCCGCGAATGCTTCTTACGATACAGACTGAAAGGCCACAAAAGTCGGAGTGTACGTGATAAGATAAAGAGAGCGGTGTAACATATAAAACGGGGTGAATCATGTGGGGAGTATCAGAGTTGGCGTCATCGGGGTAGGGCATCTTGGCCGTATCCACGCGCGCATATACAAAGAACTGATGGGAGCAAAGCTGGTCGGCGTCGTTGACAGCTCTCTTTCAGCCGCAGAGGAGATTGGCGCGCAGTATGGCGTGCCGGCCTATACCGACGTGGAACGTTTCGTCAGCGAACAGAGACCCGAAGCGATCAGCGTTGTCGTCCCGACCGTTGCTCATTTTGACGTGGCCGGCCGTCTGGCCCGGCAGGGAATCCACCTGTTGATCGAGAAACCGGTAACGAGCACCGTGGAGCAGGCTTCGGCGCTTTTGGATATCGCCCGGGACAACGGCATCGTTCTCCAGGTGGGGCACGTGGAGCGGTTCAACAGCGCGATTCGTTATCTTGACGGCGAGATCAAAAACGATCCGCTCTGCATTCAGTCGCGTCGCCAGGGCCCCTTTTCGTCACGGATCGGCGATGTGGGGGTCGTGCTCGATCTGATGATTCACGACATCGATATCGTGCTTTCGCTCGTGAAGTCCGAAATTGCGGCGATCAACGCGATGGGACGCAAGATTCGCACGAATCACGAGGACCTTGCCGTCGCTCAGATCGCTTTCAGGTCGGGGGCGATCGCGGACATTCAGGTAAGCCGGGTGGCGGAACGCCGTCTGCGCCAGATGGATGTCATGTGCCGCGACAAGTACTATTCCGTGAACTTTGAAACTCAGGACGTAATGGTTCATCACGCGCCGCAGACGTCGGCCGCCGGGAGTTTGATCGAGGTGATCGAACACCCTCTGCTGCCGAAAGGGGAGCCGCTCAAACAGGAACTTCAACATTTTATGACCTGCGTGCGCGAGGGGCGCCAGCCTCTGGTCGGAATTTCGGATGGCAAGCGGGCGCTTCAGGTGGCGGTGGACATATTGAAACAGATTCATTTTCAGGATTGATATCGGTTTCGTTAAAAAGGCTTCGTGCCTTTTCATGGCGCCGGCGGCGCGGCGACAACAAAAAAGACAGGCGGAAAGATAAATTTTCTGCCTGTCTTTTTTGTTGTCGGCGCGATCATTGACACTGAGTTTCAATGGTGCTGTTTCATTGAAATTCAGTATCAGCGTCAATTCCTTGCCATGGGAATATTGGATTGTGATATTATCGTCGTATCTTCGCGCCCAGGAGGGACAACGTGGAAAAAAAGATCATCATGGGACTTCCGGCCCTGAATTTTCAGGCCTTGTTGGGCCTTGTTTTCTTTGCGGCGACTTTTTTCCTTGTAAAGCTGATCCGCGGCATTCAGACGGGCCGTTACCCCGGGAGCGGCACAATGCTGCTTTACCTTCGCTCGGTCTTGTGGTTCTGTCTCGTCGGCGGACTGCTGATGTTTTTCGGAGCGCTCCTTGGCTTTCGATATGTTTAAAATTCTGTCGGACGCGCTTCTCTCGTTTTTTTAAGAATTCAGCAAGAAGAATAAGAGCTTTTTTCGTTATTCTCTGTTATTATTTGTAGGCGGTTTCGCTTTCCTCCGCAGTCCCCGTGCGCGCGGTAAAACGAGAGGCGATTCGTGATTGACTTTGCCCGAATTACTGATAGAGTATGGTTATTGTTTTTTCGGTGAAGCCAAAGGGCGAAGTCCATTCTTGTCAAGCGCCTCGCGGATTGACGTCTGATGAGCGTTTAAAGATAAACGGCGTTAACGGCAGTTCATATTTTTCAAGGAGGTACCAGTATGGCGGTAAAAACCATCGATGAGCTTTGCAATGTACTTCTCGACAAGCGCGCCAAGGCGGCGGCCGGCGGCGGCGAGAAGGCCGTTGCCAAGCACAAGGCCAAGGGCAGTCTCACGGCTCGTGAGAGAATCGATCTCCTCATGGATGAAGGATCGTTTGTCGAGCTTGACGAATTTGTGGAACATCGCTGCACGAATTTCGGCATGGAGAACAAAAAATATTTAGGCGACGGCGTCGTTACCGGCTACGGCACGGTCGGCGGGCGCATCGTTTACGTTTTCAGCCAGGACTTTACGGTCCTCGGCGGTTCTCTGGGACAGATGCATGCCGCCAAGATCTGCAAAGTCATGGACCTTGCCCTTCGCAACGGCTGTCCGATCGTCGGCATCAACGACAGCGGCGGAGCCCGCATTCAGGAAGCCGTTGACGCTTTGGACGGCTACGGTGGAATCTTTTACCGCAATACCATTTCCAGCGGCATCATCCCGCAGATGTCGGTCATCGTCGGTCCGACGGCCGGCGGCGCGGTGTACAGTCCCGCTCTGACGGACTACATCTTTATGGTTGACAAGATCAGCATCATGCATATCACGGGCCCCGCCGTCATCAAGACGGTGACCGGCGAAGAGATTTCCAGCGAGGAGTTGGGCGGCGCCAAAACTCATAACAGCCGGTCTGGCAACGCGCATTTCTTTGCGGCTTCGGAGCAGGAATGTTTCCAGCAGGTTCGTGACGTGCTGAGCTACTTGCCCAGCAACAACATGGGCGACGCGCCCCGCGTGGCGACGAGCGACCCTGTCTCCCGCGCGGAGATGGCCCTGCGCACCATGGTGCCCACCGACTCCAACAAGGGATACGATGTGCACAGCGTGATCAAGGCGGTGGTTGATGACGGCAAGTTCGTCGAGGTTCAGGCGATGTGGGCCAAGAACATTGTGATCGGCTATGCCAGCTTCGACGGTTTGCCGGTTGGCATTGTCGCCAATCAGGCCAGCGTGATGGCGGGATGTCTCGATATCGACTGCTCCGACAAGGCGAGCCGTTTTATCCGTCACTGCGACGCCTTTAACCTTCCGATCGTGACGTTCGTCGACGTCCCCGGCTACCTGCCCGGCAAGGCGCAGGAGTGGGGCGGCATCATCCGCCACGGCGCCAAGATGCTGTACGCTTACAGCGAGGCGACCGTGCCCCTGATCACGGTGGTAATGCGCAAAGCTTACGGCGGCGCTTACATCGGTATGTGCTCCAAGGCGCTGGGGGCCGATTCTGTCCTTGCCTGGCCGCAGTCGCAGATCGCCGTCATGGGAGCGGCCGGTGCGGCCAATATCATCTTCCGCAAGGAGATCGAAGCGGCCAAGGATCCTCAGGCTGAGCGCGCCGAGCTCATCAGCGAGTACGAAGACGCCTTCGCGACGCCGTATCAGGCGGCCAGCCGCGGCTACGTCGACAAGGTCATCCTCCCCGAAGAAACTCGCTACGAAGTCATCCAGGCGTTGAAGGCTCATCGCACAAAACGTCAGGCCCTGCCCCGCAAGAAGCACGGCGTCATGCCCAACTAGTGAGGAGGAAGAGCGATGCCCGCTACCGGAGCAGTAAAAACATTAGCAGCGTCCTTTGAAGGAATGGGCGGTGCTACGGCTCTTTCCCTGATCGCCTTCAGCGTCGTTTTCCTTGTTTTGGCGGGACTGACGTTGGTTATCTTTGCCATGCGCGTCGTTTCCAAGGTCGCCGGCAATGGAAAAGCCCCGGCGGCTGTTTCCGCGCCTGCGCAAGTCGCTGCAGGCTCTGTTCCCGCTCGCGCCGGAGCGGCCTCGGACGACGAACTCGTGGCCGTTATCGCGGCGGCGATCGCGGCGCAGACGGGGACCACGATGTCCATCAGGTCGATCGTTCCGGCCGGGGTGCATTTGATCGGCCGCGACGAAACGGCATGGATCGCCTGCGGACGCATCGAAGCGCTCCAGGGAGCTCTCTGTGACCGCTGGAATTAAGTGACTGACGGTTCAGGTCAGTGCGCCTGAAATCCGAAAAATATCATCTCATCGAAAAACAACTGAGGAGGATACTCATAATGTCGATGTATAAGATTACCGTGAATGGCAAGTCCTATGACGTAAACGTTGAGCCTCTTGCTGGCGCCGCTGCTGTCGCGGCGCCTCAGGCAGCGCCCGTTGCGGCGGCGCCCGTTGCCGCTCCTGTTCCGGCTCCTGCGCCCCAGGCTGCCCCCGCTCCGGTGGCGGCGCCGGCCGCTGCCGCTCCGGCGGGCAGCACGGAAGTGACGGCGCCTATGCCCGGCAAAGTCCTGCGCGTTCTTGCCAAGGTGGGCGACACCGTGTCGGCCAATGACAACCTTCTGATCCTCGAGGCCATGAAGATGGAAAACGAAATCCCCGCCGGCCGCGACGGCAAGGTGCTTGAGATTCGTGTGAGCGAAGGCTCGGCCGTGAACAGCGGCGACGTTCTCGTCGTTATTGGCTGAAAACTGCCGGTTCCGAAAGCGAGGCATTCACTTTTCGTGGATGACCTCGCTTTTTTTATGCAAGTGTGGCAAAATAGCGTTGTTCTGTATAAATGCTTGAAGGTCGGCGAGTCAACTTCTTTTGAGGGGGAAATTTTATCGTGAAAATTCTTATTGGTTCCGATCACGCGGGATATGATCTGAAGCAGAAAATCTTGGCCCATCTGACCGGCCGCGATGGTTGGGAAGTCCAGGATTTCGGCACCGACACGGCGGAGGTTTCCTGCGACTATACCGATATCGCTCTGCAGGTGGGGCGCAGCGTGGCTCACGGCGACGCCGACCGCGGCATTCTGGTCTGCGGTACGGGACTGGGCATGGAGATCGCCGCCAACAAAGTCTCGGGAGTTTACGCGGCGGATTGCTGGAATAAAGAGGTGGCGGCCCTGAGTCGTCGTCACAACAACGCCAACGTTCTGACCCTGGGGGCGCGCGTCATCGATGAGCCGACGGCGATGGAAATCGTCGATACCTGGCTGGCGACCGAATTCGACGGCGGACGCCATGTGCGCCGCACGCAGAAGATCTGCGCCTACGAACGCAGCACAAATCGGGCCTTTATGAACGAGGCCGGCCAGGTGGTGGTTTTCGACCATCCGCTCGTGCAGCATAAGTTGAGCATTATCCGCGACAAGAACACCCCGGTGAAAACGTTCCGCGAGACGGTGGCGGAGATCGCTTCGCTGATGGTCTACGAGATCACCCGCGATCTGCCCCTGAAGATGATCGACGTGGAAACTCCGATTACGCGCACCAAAGCCTATGCGCTGGCGGGCAAGAAACTGGCGATCGTGCCGATCCTGCGCGCCGGGCTGGGCATGATGGAGGGCGTGCTGAATCTGATCCCCAACGCGAAGGTCGGGCATATCGGCCTTTACCGCAATCCGGAGACGCTTCAGCCGGTGGAGTATTACTGCAAGCTCCCGGGCGATATCGAGGAGCGCGACATTTTCCTGCTCGATCCGATGCTGGCGACCGGCGGCTCCTCGGCGGAAGCCATCAGCCTGATCAAAAAGCGCGGCGGCAAAAAAATCTCTCTGGTCTGTCTGATCGCCGCGCCCGAGGGCGTTTCGGTCGTGCACGAGCGGCATCCCGACGTGAACATCTTCGTCGCGTCTCTTGACAGTCATCTGAACGAGCACGGTTATATCGTTCCCGGCCTTGGCGACGCAGGAGACCGTATTTTCGGAACTCGTTGATGAAGCCTTTCTGGCTTTTTCTGATCTTTCTGTTGTGGGGCGGCGGGATGACCCCCATCGCCATCATGCTGGCGGAGCGTTACGGCATGATGGATTATCCGGATCAGCGCAAGATCCATCGTGCCCCGGTGCCGCGCGGCGCCGGGCTTGTTTTGTGGAGCGGCTTGCTGATGTGGGCGTTGCTTTTTGCCCGGGTCTCGTTCGAACTGAGGATCATCGTGACCGGCGCGACGATCGTTTTTTTTGCCGGCTACCTGGACGACATGCTTTCTTTGTCCCCGTTCGGACGGCTGGTCGTGCATTTCTTTGCCGCCGCCGTGTCGTTGCTCATGGTGGGACAACAGGATGCGCTGCATATGGGCGTCCTGTTGTTCTGGGTCGCCGGCGTGACGAACGCTTACAACTTTATCGACGGCATCAACGGCTTGGCTCTTTCCATGGCGTTCCTCAGTCTGAGTTTTATCGGCTGGATGAGCGCTTCGACCGAGGTCGTGCCGGTTATCGCCATGATCGCGGGGGTCTTTTTCTGGAATTTTCCCAGGGCGAGGACTTTCTTGGGGGACGGCGGCGTCTACCTGCTGGGCTACTTTACCGCGGCCGTGGCGATGCTTTGGCTGCTGCCGATGGATCTCGGCATTTACAAGCTCTGCGCGGTGCTGCTTTTCGTCGGCGGCGTGCCCGTGATCGACACTCTGGCGGCGATCGTGCGTCGCGTTGCCGCGGGAAAATCGCCTTTTTATCCTGACCGGAGTCATATTCATCATCGTCTGCTGGATAAAGGTCTGTCGCCGTTCGGGGTGCTGATGGCCCTGAGCTTCCTGCAGATCGTCAGTTTGTCCTGCGCCTATCTGCTTCTGCGCCTATAGGGGGAAAGCCGTCGTCCTTGATTGAGGATGACGGCTTTCTTGTAGTTGTTGTATAATGTAAAAGTATTTGTATCTTGGTTATCATAAAACGTGCCTTAGGAGTGGGAGTTATGAGTAATGCTCAGTTTTTGAAGATTTCCGGCGGAGCGGCTCTCAAGGGGAAAGTTCGTACTCAGGGATCCAAGAACGCCGCGCTGCCGGTGATGGCGGCGGCTCTTCTGCTCGGCGACGGTGAAAAACTGACATGCACCAATGTGCCGCTTCTGCGCGATACTGAGACGCTGGTCGCCCTTTTGCGCGCGCTGGGAATGGACGTACAGTTCGAGGATGGCGCGGCCACGGTGACCCGTCGGGGCGATCTGCTCTGCGAAATGCCCGCGTCGCTGGTACAAAAGATGCGCGCTTCTTCGATCCTTTTGGGACCGCTGCTTGCCCAGACGGGGAGAGCGGTTATGCCTTTGCCGGGAGGCTGTGCGATCGGCGCCCGGCCGATCGATCTGCATCTCAAGGGGCTGGCGAAAATGGGCGCTTCGATCGAACTCAGCCACGGGGCCGTCTATGCCAGCGCCAGGAAACTGCGCGGCTGTAGAATATATCTGGATTTCCCTTCGGTGGGCGCGACGGAGAACCTTGTCATGGCGGCAGCGCTGGCGGACGGCGAGACGACGATCGAGAACGCCGCCCGCGAGCCGGAGATCACGAATCTGGTTCAGGCGCTTCAGGCGATGGGCGCCGAGGTCTGTTATAAAAAGGACAATGCCGGCGTGATCCAGGTCAACGGACGAGCCGGGTTGTTTTCCGGCCGCGTCCAGATCATCCCCGACCGCATCGCTTCGTGCACGTACCTCCTGGCCGGCGTGATCACGAACGGCGAAGTGACCGTGACCGACGTGCAGCCGCAGCATTTCGATTCGCTTCTGGCCAAACTGGAAGAAGCCGACGTGTCTTATGAATGTCAGGAAAACAGCGTCACCGTTTATCCCTCGCGCGGCAGGCTCAAGAAGCTGTCCGTCAAGACCATGCCCTATCCCGGTTTTCCCACCGACGTGCAGCCGCAGCTGATGGCCGCGTTGTGCCTTGCCAAAGGCACGAGCGTGATCAAGGAAAGCATCTTCGAATCCCGTTTCCAGCACGTGGCGGAACTTCGCAAAATGGGCGCGGCGATCGAGATCCAGGGCAACACGGCGGTCATCAACGGCGTGCCCGCTCTGTACGGCGCCAGCGTGCAGGGAACCGATCTTCGCGCCGGCGCCGCCTTGGTGCTGGCCGGGCTGGCGGCCGAGGGCGAGACCCGCGTTTACGGTCTTCACCATATCCTGAGAGGATACGAAAATTTCGATCGCGCCCTTCAGGGACTGGGCGCCAAAGTTTCTGTCGCGGAAGAAGACGAAAGCTCGCTTTAGAGCGTTTATCCTTCCAGGAGGGGGGAGCGATCGTGAAGACGAAGACGGTTTCTGACCTCCTTCCGGGGAAATATGAAGTTTTGGCCTTCTACGGGCCGGCGGGAACGGGAAAAAGCATGCGCTCGCAGATGGTCGCGTCGAAACGCAGCGTCGACATCATCATCGACGACGGACTGCTGATTTCCCGCGGGCGGATTCTGGCCGGAAAAAGCGCCAAAACGGAACCCAACATGGTGCGGGCCATTCGGCGCGCCATGTTCCATTTTCCGGAACACCGCGATGAGGTGCGGCGCTGCCTGGCGCGCCACCCGGGAAGTCGCATTATGATTCTCGCCACATCGCAGGGCATGAGCGACGAGATCTGCGAGGTGCTGGGACTGCCGCTGCCTTCGGAATACGTGCGCATCGATCAAGTCGCCTCCGGCGACGAGATCGAAAAGGCGCTTTACGAGCGGAAACAGAACAAGCGTCACGTCATTCCCGTCGCTCAGACGCAGATCCAGAAAAACTATACGGGACGGCTGGTGGGCCGTCTGAAAAATCTTTTCTCGAGTCGGGACGAGGCGGAAAAGACCATTGTGCGTCCCCCGTTCAGCTACTACGGGGCGCTCAAGATCGAATCCGCCGTCGTCGAACAGATCGCCGAGCACGTGGCCCGCGGCACCGTACAGGTGGTCTCCGTCAAGGAGCCGAAAGTGAAAGAAGAAAACGACCGTCTGGTAATTTCTCTTTCCCTGGCGGTGAAAACCGGCGCTCTCAACTTCAAGGAGCTGACCGCTCAGGCGGCGCTGCGCGTCCGGGTTGCCGTCGAACAACTGACGGGAATGGAAATTGCGAGAGTCGACGTAACCATAGCAGAGGTAACCTTCAATGACTGAAATGATCTCTCAAGCGCAGCGCTCCCCGCAAGAGCGCACGGCGCTTTACCAATTGTTGCGGGACGCGGCGAACAGATGCGAACAGTGCGGGCTCTGCCGCTCCAGAAAGAACGTCGTGGTCGGCGAAGGCAGCCTGACCTCGCGCATCATGTTCGTCGGCGAAGGTCCCGGCGAGGTGGAAGACAATTCGGGACGTCCCTTCGTCGGGCCGGCCGGGCAGTTGCTGACCCGCATCCTCGAGGCGGCCAAATTCAGCCGCGACGACGTGTACATCACCAACATCGTCAAGTGCCGTCCGCCCAACAACCGCGTTCCCGAAATCGAAGAGGTCTTGAGCTGCCAGCGCTGGCTGGAAGCTCAGATCGCCCTGCTTCAGCCGCAAATCATCGTCTGTCTGGGGAACACGCCTCTGAAGTGGTTTCTGCACGGCACGGAGGGGATCACCAAAATGCGCGGGCGCTGGTTCACGTGGCGCGGCGCGGCGCTGATGCCGATGTTCCATCCCAGCTACCTTCTGCGGAACCAGAGCCGTGAGCGCGGCGGCCCCAAGGATTTGACGTGGCGCGATATTCAAGAGATACGTCAGCGCTATGAAAGCCTGAGAGGATAAAGCATGGAAAGTTGCGCGAACTTACCGAAACACGTCGCCCTGATCATGGACGGCAACGGCCGCTGGGCCAACAAACGTGGCCTGCCCCGCCTGTTGGGGCACCGCGCCGGGATCGCCGCTTTGGAGCGGACGGTGCGGGCGGCCGGCGAGATGGGCATTGGCTTCCTGTCGGTTTACGCTTTTTCAACGGAAAATTGGAATCGACCTCAGCTCGAAGTGATGGGCTTGATGGCGCTGCTTCGGTATTACGCGCGCCGAAAGGTTCCCGAACTCGTGAAAAACGGCGTCAGGGTCCGTTTTTGCGGGGCGCGCCGTGGCGTTCCCGATGAAGTTTTGCGGATCATCGACTGGAGCGAGACGGAGACGGCTCGATGCGGCCGCATGACGCTGGTCGTCTGTTTCAATTACGGCGGACGGCAGGAGATCCTGGACGCCATTGCCGACGCTCAGTCCAACGGCGAAACGATCTCCAGCGAAGAAGACCTGAGAAAACATCTTTATCTTCCCGACGTTCCCGATCCGGATCTGATCATCCGCACCAGCGGGGAGCTCCGCATCAGCAATTTCTGGCTGTGGCAGGGCTCGTACAGCGAATATTATTTTACGGACACGCTCTGGCCCGATTTCGGCGCCGCGGAACTGAAAAAGGCATTGCAGTCCTATGCCGGAAGGGAACGCCGCTATGGACGAGTCGAAGAGTTTTGAGCATACGCTGGCCGTTCGCGCCGCTACCGGCACGGCCTTGGTCGCGGTGATGCTGGGATTGCTTTATCTCGGCGGCTGGTGGTGGCATGTCTATGCCGCGTTTGTGGCTTTGGGGTCTCTCTGGGAGTTTTACCGCATGTCGCCCAGCCTGCCGAAAGCGGACCGCTTCGTCGGCCTGGTGGCCGCGGTAGTGGTGCTTTTTTCTTCCGAACAAGTGTCGCAGACCGGTTTGATGGCGATTTTCGGCTTGTGCTGTTTCGCCGTCTATTTTATGGAACTGGCGCGTCGCCAGCTGACTGCCGGCAGTCATTCCATCGCCAGCGTCGGCCCTGTGATCACGGGCTTGGTGTACGCGGTCATCCCGTGGTACTGTATGATTCGTTTTCGGGCTCTGCCCGATCCCGTTGGTTGGGCGACGGTCCTCTCCATCTTTCTCTGCACCTGGTCGTGCGACGTCATGGCCTATCTCGTCGGCTCGCGCTGGGGAACGGTGCGCGTCTGTCCTCATATCAGCCCTCACAAGAGTCTCGAAGGGTTTATTGGCGGCTTTGTCGCCAGCACGCTTTGCGGCGCGCTCTGTGCACTGTTTTTCAAGTTCAGCCCGATGGCGTTTATCCTGGTCGGCGCAGCCTGCGGCAGCGCCGGTCAGCTGGGCGATCTGGTGGAATCTCTGATCAAGCGCGAGAACGACGTCAAGGACAGCGGGCATATTTTCCCCGGTCATGGCGGATTCCTCGACCGCTTCGACAGCGTTCTCGTCAACACGCTGTGCGCGTGGATGATCTGGTGGGCTTTCCTGCTCTAAGAGTTGAAGAATGTCGAAAAACACGAAAAAAAAGGTGGCCGTGATCGGCTGCACCGGCAGCGTGGGCTCTTCGGCGCTTGACGTGTGCCGTTCCTATCCCGAGTTCTTTCAGGTGACGGCGCTGGCCGCGGAGACGGGAAGAGAAGCGCTGCCGTCGCTTTGTCGGGAGTTTGCGCCGCGGATTGTCGTGTTGCAAAAGACGCGCTATGATTTGCCCAAGGATGTGGCGCTCTGGAAAGGCGAGGAAGCGCTGCTTCGTCTGGTCGAGTCCGACGAAGTGGAACATATCGTTTTCGCCTCGTCCGGCGTCGCCGCGGTAAAGGCGCTGGCGCGCGCGATGGAACTGGGCAAGGAAATCAGCCTGGCCAACAAGGAATCGGCGCTGATCATGGGCGAGCGCCTGACCGCCGCCGTGCGCGGCGGTCAGATCCGTCCGCTCGACAGCGAGCACAACGCGCTCTGGCAGTGTCTTGCCGGCGAAAATTACGATCATGTGGAACGGTTGGTTCTGACGGCTTCGGGCGGCCCTTTCCTGCGCACGCCGCTGGAACAGCTCGACGCGGTTACGCCCGAGCAGGCGGCGTCGCATCCCGTCTGGCCCATGGGGCGAAAGATCAGCGTCGACAGCGCCACGATGATCAACAAGGGCATCGAGCTTCTCGAGGCACACGATCTTTTCGGGATCCCGGGAGAAAAAATCCTGCCCGTGATCCATCCCGGTTCGAAGGTCCACGCGCTGGTTTCTTTCGTCGACGGGGCAACGAAAATGCTCCTCAGTTCTCCCGATATGCGTCTCGCGGCGCTGACGGCCCTCTCGTGGCCGGTGCGTCTGCCGCAGCGGATGAAGAAGATCGAGCCGGTCGAACTGGACGGCCTGGATCTTCATTTCGAAAGGCCGCAGAAAGAGCGTTTCCCCGGGCTTTATACGGCGATCGAGGCGGCCGGCCGGGGCGAGCCCTATCCCGTCGTTCTGATCGCCGCCGACGAAGCGGCCGTGCGGATGTTTCTCGAAAGGAAGATCGGCTTCGCCGACATCGCAAAAATTGTGTCCGCCGTCGTGGACGGCTATAGCGGCGGGCCCGCGGAAGACATTTCCTCGCGCGTCGCGCTTTACGAACGCTGCCGGGGCCACGCCCTCGAATTGGCGAATGAAAGGTCCTGGGGCAGGAAGAAGGTTTGGAGTTAAATGATTTTGAGCGTCATATCGTTCCTTTTCATCATCCTGATCTGCGTGATCGTGCACGAGTTCGGCCATTACCTGACCGCGCTCTGGTGCGGCGTCAAGGTGCACGAATTTTCCTTCGGCATGGGGCCCGTGCTGTGGCAGCGCCAGGGACGCAAAAATAAGTGGTCGGTGCGCGCGTTCCCCGTGGGCGGTTTTGTCCGTCTGGCCGGCATGGGCGAGGAAAACGAGGGCGAATCGCTCCTTCCCGGGGAGAGCTTTCAGGAAAAGCCCGCCTGGAAGCGCCTGATCGTTTTGGCGGCCGGCGCCTTCAACAATATCCTGCTGGTCGTGGTGCTGGCGACGGTGCTGCTGATGTCGCGCGGCGTGATGGACCTTTCCGTCAGCGAAGTCGGCGCGCTGATGCCCGGCTTCCCGGCGGCGGAGGCGGGGCTGCGGCGCGGTGACGTGATCGAGCGGGTCGGCGGCGTCGGCGTCCGCGATTGGGAAGAGATGACCCGCGCGATCCGCTCCCAGGCCGCCGCTCGGGAGAAACTCGAGCTGACGGTCCGGCGAGGTTCCCGGCAGCTGACGCTGACGATGGGAACCAAAGCTGAAAAGGCGGGCGAGCCGCCGCTGATCGGCATTCAGCCCGCGATCAGGAAGCTGCCGCTGAACCGGGCCCTGCGCGGCTCGCTTGCGTGGACCTTCCGTATGTCTCTGGCGATGCTCCAGGGGCTGAAAGAAATGCTCGTTCACCCGGCGAGAGTCGACGTCTCCGGGCCCGTGGGCATTGCCGCCATGGCCGGGCAGGCCGCCAGCGCCGGTTTTTTCTCGCTGCTGTCGTTCCTCGCGGTGATCAGTCTCAACTTGGGGATCATCAACTTGCTGCCGTTTCCCGCCCTCGACGGGGGGCACATCCTCTTCGTGCTGGTCGAAATGATCACGGGCAGAAACATGTCCCTCGAACTGGAAGGGAAAATCCATTTCATCGGTTTCATGATCCTGTTCGCTCTGATCGTCATCGTGACCTGGCAGGATGTTTTGAAACTCTTTTAGCGCGGAGGCCGCTCATGAAAAGAACCGTGCGGATTGGTCCCCTGACTCTGGGGGCCGGCGCGCCGATTCGAGTCGAATCGATGCTGAAAACGCGCCTCGACGACACGGAAAGTTGTTTGAAACAGCTTGCCGAACTTCAATCCGAAGGCTGCGAACTGGTGCGCGTCGCGTTTCCCAAGCCGGAACTGAAAGACCGACTGCGCGCCCTGAACGCTTCTTCGCCGCTGCCGCTGATGGCGGACATCCACTTCGATCCGGCGCTCGCCGTCGCGGCCATGGAGGCCGGCTGCCCTTCCATCCGCATCAATCCCGGCAACATGGGCAGCCCCGAGCGCCTGGCGGCCGTCGTCGACATGGCGCGGGAGCGCCGGGTCGTCATCCGTATCGGCGCCAACAGCGGCTCGGTCAATGACGCGCAGCTTCGGCGCGCCGGCGGCGATCGCGGCGCCGCTTTGGCGCTGGCGGTCGGGGAGCAGATGGAAATGCTGCTGTCGCTGAGATTTTACGACATCATCGTTTCCGCCAAATCGACCGATCTGGAAGAATCCCTGCGGGCCAACGTCCTTCTCCAGCGCCGCTACGGCGATTTCCCGTTCCATGTGGGGATCACCGAATCGGGCAGCGGATTGGACGGTATCGTCAAAAGCGCCTGCGGCCTGTCGCGGCTTTTGGCGCTGGGCATCGGCGACACGGTGCGCGTCAGCTTGTCGCAGCCGCCCGCGGACGAAGTGCGGACGGCCTACAGCATCCTGCGGGCGCTGGATCTGCGCCAGCGCGGCGGACGGCTGATCTCGTGCCCGACCTGCGGCCGCCGTCAGCTGGAAGTGGCCGCCGTCGTTCCTCAGCTCGCCCCGATATTGGAAAAACTGCCCGACGGCTATACGCTGGCCGTGATGGGCTGCGAAGTGAACGGCCCGCGCGAGGCCCGCCACGCGCAGCTCGGCGTCGCCGGTTCGCCTTCGGGCATGGTTATTTTCAAAGACGGAAAAATCGTCGAGCGCGTCGAAAGCGGCCGCGTGATCGAGGCGTTGCGGCGCCATCTGCCGAAGAAATCTTAAATAAAAAGCCGCCACGTTTTTTGATATGTCCCCTCCTTACTGGTTGTCCAGTTAAAGAGGGGACATATCATTTTCTCGTGGCGGCC
>NZ_ADFP01000068.1 GCF_000177335.1 Pyramidobacter piscolens W5455 | reverse complement strand
CGCTGCGCCGGCTGCCCCTGCGCGCGCGCCTGCGTGTTCCGCGGGCGCGGAGATCCTTTGGAGACGTGAAATGACCTGCCATAGTTTTATTCACTGACTGTCAGCTTTTAAACAGAAATGTTCTACGTGGAACATTTCGAAACGAAAACGCGAGAGGGAACGGCCGGATTTTATCCGCCCGTTCCCTCTCGCGTTTTCGCCGCGGCGAAGGGCGGCGCCAAAACGAAGACCGTCGCTCACCGCGCAAAGATGACGGGAAAAGCACGAGATACGCAAAAATCCCCGACGGGCGATTTGAACTGCTCCCCCTATGATGACAGCGTTTTGCTTCTTTCGTTGTCTCTCATAGGGGGAGCGCATCATCGTTCTTGGTGAACGAGTCTTTCCGGATTGTATGCAGTATTTAAGTGATCATATAATTTGATTTATCCCATTGATCTTTAATATATATATGTTATTTATTAACCTTGCATTGGAGTAGAAATACTCAAGATTGCAGCTTTGAAGCGCAATCAATGCAAATACTCATGCAGGGAGGAAGTTTTCGATGGAAGAACCACGAACGAAGAGACACAGACAATGCAGCGCTGTTTTGGGAGTTCCTGGCAGAGAAGGACGTTGCTATTGTGAAAAGAGCGCAAAGCCCCGCTTCAAGGGCGGTGCTCTGGCAGCGGTGACGCTGGGGCTCGTTCTTATGGCGCCGATGGCGTCGCTGGCAGACTCAATCCATTACTACAGTATCAAGAGCGATCAGACTGAGGCTGGCAGCAACTACGGCAACGACGGCGCCACGGGGAAGGATTCTCTGGCGATCGGCATCAACAGCAAGGCTGTCGGCAGAGCCAGCAGCGCTGTGGGTTACCAGAACGTGGTCGACAGCAAATATGGAGCCGCTTTCGGCAGGGAAAATACGATCTCCGAGAAAGCTGAAGGCAGCTACGCTGCCGGCTCTCGAAACGAGATCTTTGGAAAATACAGCAACGCCGTAGGACGGCGCAACGAGATTGCCGCGGATATCGAGAGCGGCAACGCCTTCGGGATATCGAACACGGTCTCCGGCACGTACGCCAGCGCCGTAGGCTACCGAAATGAAGCGCTTGGCAAATCCAGCAATGCCGTAGGGTACCAGAATGTGGCCAAAGAAACTTTGAGCAGCGCTCTCGGGGTTTTTAACATGGCTTCCAGCACCATGAGCAGCGCTATCGGGGCCTGGAACGCAACGATCGGCAAGCACAGCGGCGCCTTCGGAGCCAATAACAAGGTCGGCGGGCAGGAGAGCTACGCCTTCGGCGAGGACAATATCATTGGCAGCACGTCGAAGAACGTACTGGTCCTGGGCAATGGAGCGAGGATCGGCGCTTCAGGGTATAAATATGAAAATAAAAAGGACATCTATCTGGACGAGACCGACGTCTCCGGAGCGGTGGCGCTCGGCAGCAACACGGGAGTCACGGTGAAGGGCGGCGTGGCTTTGGGAGAAGGTTCCGTGGCTTCTCGCGGCGAAGGGAACGTCGGTTACGACGTTTCCGGCGCGGACCACGGCAGCGATACGGACGGCGTATGGAAAGCCACGGCTTCCGCCGTTTCCGTCGGCGGCGTCATTCCCGGCGCGTCGGGAGCGCCGGACAAAAAGATCACCCGCCAGATCACCAACGTCGCGGCCGGCACCGACGATACCGACGCGGTCAACGTCGCGCAGCTCAAACAAGTCGCCGCCACAAGCGGAGCCGCGACTTACAGGTTCACCCTCAGCGATTCCGCTGTGTCTGCCGCCCACACGGTCACGCTCGGACAGAGCGTGACGCCGGACATCAAGTTTGTCGGCGCGAACGGCATCACTGCCGAAGTCGCCGGCGGCGTTGTCACGATCGGGCTCGATCCGGCCTCTTGGGGACAACCCGGCAAGTGGAACCTGCGGACCAACGGCGATACTTCTGTCCCCGTCGGCAAAGACGACACCGTTCGGTTCAAAGACGGCGACAACGTCAAAATCAGCCGTACCGGCCGGGATGTCACCGTCGCCCTCGTCGACGCGCCCGTTTTTGCCGGCAAAGTAAAAGCCAAAGGCTTCGACGCCGCGGGACACAAGATCGAGAACGTCAAAGCCGGAGACGTGAGCGCGACCAGTACCGACGCGATCAACGGCGCGCAGATGTGGAAGACTTCGAGCAGCATCGCCAGCCATCTGGGCGGCGGCTCGTCCGTCGCCTCCGACGGCTCCGTCTCCGCGCCCACCTACGCC
>NZ_ADFP01000067.1 GCF_000177335.1 Pyramidobacter piscolens W5455 | reverse complement strand
CTCATTTGTTTCGCTGTCAGCTGAACGGATCTTCCCGATCGTCCACATCGGGGCGCAGGATGCGCACGGTCTCCTCCTGGAACCAGTCGTAAAGGGTATCTTTCGGCTCTTTCTGCGCGCGCAGGCGTTCGATGCTCGTGCCGAGGATGTAGAATGGACGGCAGGGTTCGATCAAATCGGGGCCCCAACGCCGCAGCGTCGACGTCAGCTCGGCCAGCTGCGTTTCGGTGTCGGCGACAAAGGCCAGCAGCGTCCAGTCCTCCTGCTCCTCGGCGTCAAGATCGTACCAGCCGGGGACGTACACGCGCCGCTGCGCCATCGTGAAAACGTGCAGCTTGCCGATCAGCGGCAGCAGCTCCCGGGGATCGTCGCCGCACTTCACGGCGTACAGCAGGTCGGCGTTGTAGAACTTGAAACGGTCCGATTCCATGCCGGCGATCCCCTTGTAGTGGTTGAAGTCGTAGCGGCTGCGCAACATGAAGTCGATCGTCAGCGTCCCCGCAGGCGCAGCGTTTTCTTTCGCCCAGGCATTGAGCCCCGCCTGGCCGGGAGCGGGCAGGCCGCGCGCTTCCACGCCCCAATTCGGAAAGGCCTCCGTAAACGATTCGACGAGCGGATGCTGCGGCCAGATCGCCCTGACGCGCTCGCCCTCGAAGGCGAAGTACCGGTCGTCGGGCAGGCACGGCACGACGGGGAACGTTTCGCGATGAGTGACTTCCTTGACGCCCCACTGCTGACGGAACGCACGATCGAGCAGCTGGCACATGCGGTTGTGTTCCAGTGCCCGGCGCGCCCGCGCCTCGTCGTCCACCGGCACGTCCATGTCCGCCGCCGGAACGCCGGTCGA
>NZ_ADFP01000066.1 GCF_000177335.1 Pyramidobacter piscolens W5455 | reverse complement strand
CGTCGTTCGCCGGGATTTTTTGAAACCGTTTGCACGGAATCTTTCGCCTTGCTATAATGAGCTGACCCGCCGCGGACCGGCGGCGGGGAAGTTTTTATCCTTCGAAGGAGTGGATCGCACGTGAAGAAGTTTGCAAGCCTGTTTCTCGCCGTTTCGACGATCGCCGCGGCGTCGCTGGCGGGCGCGGCGGAGTATCCGGCGATGAACGTCCGCCTCAGCCACAATCAGCCCATCGGCAGCCCCGAAGACGTCGGCGCCCAGACGTTCAAGAAACTGATGGAAGAAAAATCCGGCGGCAGGATCACCGTGGACGTGTTCCCGCAGATGCAGCTCGGCTCCATGCGCGAGCAGGCCGAGATGGTGCAGATGGGCACGCTGGAGATGTCCGTGCAACCCACTTCCGTGCTGACGCCCTTCGTCGAGGAACTCAGCGTCATCGACTTCCCGTTCCTGTGGGCCGACAAGGATGAACTGTACCGCATCATGGACGGCGAAGTCGGCGGGAAGTTCTACGCGTTCTGCGAGAAAAAGGGCTTCAAGACGCTGGGCTTGTGGGCTTCCGGCTTCAAGCAGATCACGACCAGGGGCAAACCGGTGAACGCGCCCGAAGATCTGAAAGGCATGAAGATCCGCGTCATGCCCAGCCCGCAGCTGGTGGAGCAGTACAAATCGTGGGGCGCCAACCCGATCCCGATCGAATACGCCGAGCTGTACAACGCGCTGCAGCAGAACATCGTCGACGGTCAGGAGAACCCGTTGCAGACCATCGCCATGGCGAAGCTGTACGAGGTGCAGGATTACCTGACGCTCTCCGATCACGGCTTCCTTGGCTATCTGTTCATCGTCAACAGCCGCTGGTTCGCCAAACAGAGCGAAGACGTGCGGAAGCTGATCGTCGAATGCGAGGCGGGCGCCCGCGAGGCGGAGCGCGCGGCGCAGGCGGAGGGCGAGGCCAAGTTCCTCGAACAGATCAAGCAGTCGAAGATCGCCGTCGGCGAACTGACGGACGAGAACCGCGCCAAGTTCATCGCGGTCAGCAAGCCGCTTCACGACAAGTTCGTCGAGGGTTCGGCGACGAAAACGGAGCTGCTGAAGGCGGTTTACGCGGCCAAATAGCCCGCGGCGTCCGGCTGACGAAAAATAAGGGGCGGCTCCTGCAGGAGGTTCGCCCCTTTCGTTTTTCGCGGACACGTATGAGCGGCTGGACGCTCGTCGTGCCCCGTTCGTAGAGAATGAGTATTGAGAGGAGATCGAAAAATGCTCAGATTCCTCGGCAAGGTTGAGGAAGCTTTCTGCGCGGCGTCTCTGCTGGCGACGGCGCTCGTGCTGTTCGTCAACGTGGTGCTGCGCTACGTTTTCAGCGCCAGCACGAGCTGGGCCGAAGAGCTGATCCGCTATCTGATGATCTGGATCACTTTTATCGGCGGCAGCGTCTGCGTGCGGCGGGGCGCCCACATCCGCATGGATTTTCTGCTCGGCATGATGCCCGAAAGGTATGCCGGCGCGCTGACGCGCCTGGTCTACCTGATCGCGGCGGGGTTCTGCGCGGCGCTGTGCTGGTACAGCTGTCGGCTGGTGAAGTTTACTGTCGAGCTCGAGCAGACGTCGCCGGCCATGGGGATCCCGATGTGGATCCCCTATCTCGCCATGCCGATGGGTTCGGCGCTGATGGCGCTGCGTTTCGTCCAGGCCGCGCGCGGGAAGGGGGACGCCTAGATGACGGTCTTTCTGATGTGCGCGCTGCTGGCGCTGCTGTTCGGCAGCGTGCCGATCTTCGTGGCGCTGGCGGTGGCCGTTCTGGCTTCGATGCTGCTTTTCACCGGGCTCGATCCGATGGTGCTGGCGCAGCGCATGTTCGGCGGGCTCGACAAGTTCTCGCTGATGTCGATGCCGTTTTTTATCTTCGCCGCCAATCTGATGGACACGGGCGGCCTGTCGAAGCGCATCCTCAAGTGGACGCGCAGCCTTGTGGGCGCGCGCAAGGGCGGCCTGGCCTACACGACGCAGTGCACGTGCATGGTCTTCGGCGCGTTGTGCGGCTCCAGCCCGGCGACGGTGATCGCCATGGGGCGCGTGCTCTATCCCGAGCTGATCGAGAGCGGCTATCCGCAGGATTTTTCCGCGGGGCTGATCACGTCGTCGGGATCGGTGGCGCTGATCATTCCGCCCAGCGTCACGCTGATCATGTACGCGGCGGCCACGGGCGTGTCCGTGGGTTCGCTGTTCATGTCGGGCGTCAGCGCCGGGATCGTCTACGGGCTGGCGACGATCGTCTACATCTGGTATTTCGCGCGCCATCACGATCTCAAGGTCTCGGCGCCTTCCAGCCGCGGCGAGGTCGTGCGCAACACGCTTGAGGCCGGATGGTCGCTGATGGTGCCGGTGATCATCCTCGGCGGCATTTACTGCGGCGTGTTCACGCCCACCGAGGCGGCGGGCATTTCCGCCGTCTACGCGCTGTTCGTCGGCGTGGCGGTCTACCGCGAGATCACCTGGGCGAAGCTGTTCGACGTGTGTCTGCGCTCGGCCGTGACCTGCGCGCAGGTGATGATCCTCGTCGCCGCGGCCACGAGCTTCGCCTGGTTCCTCACCGTGGCGCGCATTCCGCAGATGGTGACGGCGGCCATCATCGAAAACGTCAAAACGCCCTGGGCGTTCATCGCCATGGTCAACGTCATCCTGCTGATCGTGGGCATGTTCATGGAGGGCATCGCCGCCATCGTCATCCTTGCGCCGCTGTTCTTCCCGATCGCGCAGCAGATGGGCATCGACGCGCTGCATCTGGGCATCGTCATGGTCTCCAACCTGGCGCTGGGCAACTTCACGCCGCCGTTCGGCCTCAATCTGTTCGTGGCCGCGGGCGTGACGGGGCTGCCGATGTCGAAGATCATCGGCGCGGTGACGAAGTTCATCCTCGTCTCGATCGTCGGCCTGCTGGTGATCTCTTACGTGCCGTCGCTGTCCACGTTTTTGCCGGCGCTCGTGTACGGCCGCTGAGGCGCGCGGAGAATGTCGGGTTTCGAGCGCGTCCGCGAGCTGGTCGAAGCGGTCTCGCAGACCGGGCGCGGCGAACGGGGCGTTTCTCGCCTCGCTCTGACCGAAGCGGATCGTCAGGCGCGCGAGATCGTGACCGAAGAGATGAAATCGCTGGGCATGTCGGTGACGACCGACGCCTGCTGCAACCTGTGGGGGCGCTTCGAGGGCGGCACCGACCGCCCCGGCGTGCTGATCGGCTCGCATCTGGATTCGGTACCCGAGGGCGGCCGCTACGACGGCGTGCTCGGCGTGGCCTGCGGGCTGGGGGCGGCGCGCGACATTCTCGCCGAAGATCCGCGCCCGCGCCGTTCTCTGTCGGTGGTGGTTTTCACGGCGGAGGAATCGAGCCGTTTTTCGCTGGCGACGGTCGGCAGCAAGGCGGTCACGGGCAACCTGTCACTGTTGGACACGCTGCGCTTCAAGGACAAGCGGGGCGTGACGCTGCTCGACGCGCTGCGCGCTTTCGGCGGGCGTCCCGAGAGGATCCCGCGCGACTGTCTGGCGCCAGCCTCGTATCATTCCTATTTCGAGCTGCACATCGAGCAGGGGCCGGTGCTCGACTGGAACGGTGAGGACGTGGGCATCGTCGAGGCGATCGCCGCGCCGACGCGCTTCAGGCTCGAAGTGATCGGCGAACAGGCTCATTCCGGCGCCTGCCCGATGAACCTGCGCCGCGACGCTATGGCCGCGGCGGCGGAGATCATCCTCGCCGTGGAACGCGCCGGGCGGACGGAAAGCGAGTTCGGCACGGTGGCGACCGTGGGCGTGTGCGAGTGCGAGCCCGGCGCCATGAACGTCGTGCCCGGCCGCGTGGTGCTGAAAGTGGACGTGCGCGGCATCGTCGAAAAGAGCATCCGCCGCGCCTGCGACGACGTGATGGCGTGCGTGGAACGCATCGGCGAGGAGCGCGGCGTGAAAGTGAACTTCACGCTCTACTCCGCCGACAAGCCCGTGGTCATGGACGGCCTGCTGGCGCGCCGCATCGAAAACGTCTGCCGGGCGCGCCGGATCAAATACCGCCGCATGCCCAGCGGCGCGGGACACGACGCCATGTACATGGCCGCGCTGATCCCCTCGGCGCTGATTTTCGTGCCGTGCAAGGACGGAATCAGCCACAATCCGGCCGAAGAGGTGGACTGGCGGCGCGTGCGTCCCGGCTATGAAGCGCTGGTCGAAACCGTGAGGGACATCGTTCGGTGATCTTTGAAGTATCGAAAATCGACGAATATGAGGAGGGTTGTTCATGAAACCGATCCTGTTCAAACGAGCGCGCCTGATCGACCCGGACCTGAAAATGGACACGACGGGCGACCTGCTCGTCGAAAACGGCGTCGTCTCCGCCGTCGGCCCCGAGCTGCCGCCGGTCGCGGACGCCGAGCGGATCGACTGCGGCGGCGCGGTGCTGGCCCCGGGGCTGGCCGATCTGCACGTACACTTCCGCGATCCCGGCCAGACCGAAAAGGAAACGCTCGAGACGGGCTGCGCCGCGGCGGCAAACGGCGGCTTCACGGCCGTGGTGACGATGGCCAACACCAAACCGGCCGTCGATTCGCCCGAGCTGATCCGCAGCTGTATCGAGCGCAACCGGACCATGGACTGCCGCATCTATCCGGGGGGAGCGGTCACCAAGGGACTGGGCGGCAAGGAACTGACCGACTTTGAAGCGCTGAAGGAGGCCGGCGCGGTCTGCCTGACCGACGACGGCCTCACCGTTGGCGATGGGCCGCTGTTCTACGGGGCCATGGAGAAGGCGGCCGCCGTCGGCTTGCCCGTGAGCGTGCACTGCGAAGCTCCCGGCTTCGAGGGCGACCGCTCGATGAACCGCGGCGAGATTTCGCGCAAGCTTGGCTTGATCGGCGCGCCGGCGCTGGCCGAGGAACTGATGATCATGCGCGACGTGTTCTTCGCCGAAAAAACGGGCGCGCACGTGCACGTGCAGCACGTCAGCTCGCGCCGCGGCGTCGAGATCATCGCGGCGGCGAAAGCCCGCGGCGTGCGCGTCACCGGCGAGGCCACGCCGCACCATATGTTCCTCGACGAGACGGCGATCCTCGAATGCGGCGCCAACGCCAAGATGAGCCCGCCGCTGCGCACGGCCGACGACGCGGCGGCGGTGCGCGAGGCGCTGATGAGCGGCGTGCTCGACGTGGTCGCCACCGATCATGCTCCGCACACGCCGGCCGAAAAAGCTCTTGGCATCGCCAAGGCCCCCAACGGCATCATCGGCCTGGAAACGTCGCTGGGGCTGTGTCTCGACGGTTTGTGCCGCGAGCGCGGATTTTCGCTTTCTGCGCTTGTGGATCGCATGAGTTCCGCGCCGCGGCGTATCTTCAACCTGCCGCCCGTGCATCTGCGCCCCGGTTCGCCGGCCGATCTGGCGCTGTTCGATCCCGACCGGCGCTGGCGCGTGGACGCGACGAAGTTCAAATCGAAGGCGCGCAACTGCCCGTTCAACGGCTGGACGCTGAACGGCATGGTCCTGATGACCGTGCTGGGCGGACGGATCGTCTGCGACCGAAGGAATTAAAATCGCGCAACCGGTTGCGTAAAATAGGGCGGCGCGATACAATGAACCTGTTGGACTCGTGTCGCTCGGCGGGGAAAATCGGCCGCGCGCGGACGAACGCGCGGCGGTCGCATGAACGAGGGGGAATTCCGATTGATTCGCGATTACGATTCGCGGCTGCTCGAAAAGGAACAGGTCTCGGCCGACGTCTGGCATCTGACGTTCGAGTGTCCTGAGATCGCGGCGGCCGCCCGGCCGGGCAATTTCGTGCTGGTGAAGACGGCGGCCGGCTCGGCGCCGTTGCTGCGCCGTCCGCTCGGTATCCTCGGCGCCGATCCCGCAAAGGGGACGGTCGAGATGCTTTTCCGCGTCGTCGGCCAGGGCACGGCGCTGCTGTCCCGGGCTGCGCCGGGCGCGACGTTTTCCGTGCGCGGGCCGGTAGGCGGACAGTTCGGTCCGTTCGGGCACGAAAAAATCTGGGCCGTGGCCGGAACGCTAGGCGTCGCGCCGCTGCTGTTCCTGCGCCGCGAGCTGAACGGCTTCGGCCGCCTGTTCCTCGGCGTCGGCAACGCTTCGTGGCGAAGCTTCGCCGAGTGGGTGCGCTCCCGCGCGCCGGAGATGGTTTTGTACAGCGACGACGGCTCGATCGGCCGCAGGGGATTTTCCATCGCCGGGCTGGAAGGGCAGGATCTGAGCGGCGTGTCGCTCGTCTGTTGCGGCCCCAATCCGATGATGAAAGCGCTGTACGAGCGTTACGGTTCGCAGTGCGACGACATCCAGGTCAGCCTCGAGCGCCGCATGGGCTGCGGCATGGGCGGCTGCTTCGGCTGCGTGGTCGACACCGCGACGGGACGACGGCGCGTCTGCATCGACGGCCCCGTGTTTCAGGCCAGGGAGGTGAAGTGGGATGAGCTGCATCTCTGATCCGCTCGCGCTCGACGCCGGCGGGGTGAAGCTGAAAGTTCCCGTCGTGATTGCGTCGGGCACGTGGCCTTACGAAGCCGGACTGTGGACGGACGACCTGACGCGCCACGTCGGCGCGATCTGTTCCAAGGCCATCACGAAAGATCCCTGCGCCGGCAATCCCGGCTGCCGCGTCTGGGAGACGCCCTCGGGCGTTCTCAACAGCATCGGCCTTCAGAACGAGGGCGTCGACCGCTTCATCGATTTGCGGCTGCCCGACTTGAAAAAACGCGGCGTGCCCGTGATGCTCAACGTCTGCATGCAGAGCGCCGAAGATCTGGCCTACATGATGGACCGCATCGCCGAAGCGAAAGACCTGGTGGACGGCGTGGAGCTGAACGTCTCCTGCCCGAACACCGACCACGGCTGCATGAGCTGGGGCGTCGATCCGGCGCTGACGGCCCAGGCCACGGAGATGGCGCGCCGGCGCTGGGACGGCCCGCTCTGGGTGAAGCTGACGCCGCAGGCGCCCGACGTCGCCGCGGTGGCGAAAGCGGCCGAATCTGCCGGAGCCAGCGCGGTCGTGGCCGCCAACACCTGGCTGGGCATGGCCGTCGATACCGCGCGCGGGGTTCCGGTTTTCAGCCGCCGCGTGGCGGGACTTTCCGGGCCTGCGGTCTTCCCGCTGGCGCTGCGTCTCGTCTGGGACGCGGCCGGCGCGGTGAAGATTCCCGTGATCGGCTGCGGCGGCGTGGACGGCCCCGATTCCGCCCTGGCCATGATCATGGCCGGAGCCAGCGCCGTGGAAGTGGGCGCGGCGCTCTTCAGCGATTTCGAAGTTCTGGAAAACGTCCACGAAGGATTGCTTGCCGCCGTGGAGCGCTGGAACGTCGCGTCGCTGGGCGAGCTGATCGGACGGGCGCGCCGGTCCTGAACGCCTGAAAGTTTGCCAAAAAACTGGATTTGATCAACGTGAGGAGTGCTTTTATGACCGAACACACATCTTTGCCGCTGTTTGCTGCGCTTGACCTCGACACGCTGCGCGAGGCCCGCCGCACGATGGACGCCCTTTCGGGGATCGTGGACGCCATCAAGATCGGCCCGCGCCTGTACGCTCAGGGCGGCGCGCCGTTTCTGAAGGAAATCGTCGATCACGGCTTCAAACTGTTCCTCGACCTGAAGCTGCACGACATTCCCAATACCGTGCGCCTGGCCGTGGAGACGCTGGCCGACCTGGGTATCTTCTGTCTGACGCTGCAGGCCGCCGGCGGCCGCCGCATGATGGAGGAGTCCGTCGCCGCACGCGACCGCCTTGGCTCGACCATGAAGTTGCTCGGCATCACCGTGCTGACCAGCTTCGACGAAAAAAGCTGGGACGAAGTCGCGCCCGGCTGCCCGATGGACGTGGCCATCAAAAAGCGCGCCTGGCTGTGCGGCGACTGCGGCATGGACGGGCTGGTGTGCTCGCCGCTCGACCTGCCCGAAGTGCGCGCCGTGACGCCGCCGACGCTGCTCAAGGTCGTGCCCGGCGTCCGTCTCGTCGCCGGCGGCGACGACCAGAGCCGCGTCGCCACGCCCGCCGACGCGTTCCGCAACGGCGCCGATTACATCGTCATGGGGCGTCCCATCTACAAAGCGCCCGACGTTCGCAAGGCGGTCGCGGAGATCGCCCGATCCATCGAGGAGGGATTGACATGCCGGAAGTGATGACGGATTCTCAGGTGCAGGAAAAACTGAAAGAGATGCTCGTCGAGAGCAAGGCGTGGCTGGAGGGGCATTTCAAGCTCACCTCGGGGCGGCACAGCGGCAACTACATGCAGTGCGCCATGCTGCTGCGCTTTCCCAAGTACGCGGCGTTCACCGGCGGCGAGATCGCCAAGCGGATCGCCGCGCTCAAACCCGATTTTATCGTCTCGCCGGCGCTGGGCGGCTTGATTATCGGCCACGAAGTGGCCCGCGCGCTGGATGTGCCCTTTTTGTTCTGCGAGCGCGAGGACGGCAGGATGAAGCTGCGCCGCTTCCCGATGCCCGCTGGCCGGCGTTTCGTCGCCGTCGAGGACGTGGTCACTACCGGCGGTTCCGTCAGGGAGACGGCCGAGCACATGGTCGCCGGCGGCTGCGTCTGGGCCGGCTCGGCCTGCATCGTCGACCGTTCCGGCGGCGCGCAGCAGCTCGGCCCCGATCTCGTTTCGCTCTTCAAGATCTCTTTCCCTACGTGGGAAGCCGACGACTGTCCGCTGTGCCGCGAACTGGGCACGCCGCCCGTCAAGCCCGGCAGCCGCCCCGGCTCGAAATAGAAAAAACGACCCTTTTACGAGAGGAGGCGACGCGGCGTTGAAATTGAAAGAAAAAGCCGTCGTGATGACGGCCGAAGACATGGAGCGCGCTCTGCGCCGCATGGGCAACGAGATCGTCGAACGCAACCACGGCGCCGGCGACCTCGTCATCATCGGCATTCAGCGCCGCGGCGTCTATCTGGCCGGACGCCTGCGCGAATTTCTGCGCGCCTCCGAAGGCGTCAAGCTGCCTTTGGGCGAACTGGATATCACGCTGTACCGCGACGACATCACGCTGCTCAGCGACCAGCCCGTCGTGCACAGCACGTCGATTCCCGTCGACATCAACGGCCGCCGGATCGTTCTCGTCGACGACGTGCTCTACACGGGGCGCACGATCCGCGCCGCGCTGGAGGCCATCGGCGACATTGGCCGCCCCGCCTGCGTGCAGCTGCTGATCCTCATCGACCGCGGCCACCGCGAACTGCCGATCCAGCCCGATTATCTCGGGCGGGCCGTCCCCACTTCGTCGCAGGAGATCGTGGACGTGCGCGTCAAAGAGCTGGACGGCGAGGACATCGCCGTGATCTGCGCCAAAGCCTAGCCATGCGCCGCCGAATCGTCCTCTGCGCCGCGGCGCTGTTGCTGGGGGCGCTGTCGGCCGCCGCCGCGGAAAAAACTCGCGTGCTCACGATCGACCCGATGACCGAATTGCTGTTTCAGTTCATCGGCGGTCCCTACGTGAGCACCGCATCCGGCGCGAGTTGGGACGACAGCGGCCGCCTGCGCGTCAGCCGCGCCGCCGTGATGGGAGGCGCGAACGCCGCGCTGCCGCTTTACGCGCTCGACCCGGCGCAGTATCTCGAGTTCATAACGGGCGCCCGCCGCGGCAAGAATCCGACCGCCGCCGAGCGAAACCGCGCCAATCTGCATTATCTTTATCCCGACGGCGTGAAACGCGGCGACGTCGACGCTTTTTACGGCGATCCCGCCAACATGCCGTTCACCGCGCAGCAGGTCGCGAACGCCCTCAGCGAACTCGTCCCCGCGCGCTATGCCTATTTCCAGCGCCGTCTCGGCGAGTTCAACGCACGCCTCCGCTCCGTGCTGATCACGGGGCGTCGCCTCATGACGGGCACGAAGGTGCTTTGCCTGAGCGAACGGTACCGCCTCTTCTTCGCCGCTTTCGGCTGCGTCGTCAGCGTTCCGACCGAGGAGGAAATGCGGCGTATCCGCCAGATCAGTCAGGCCTCCAATTCGAAGTACATCGAAAACCTCGCCGCCGGACTGGCTGCCGGACGTCTCGTCGTCGTCGCCCATGATACCGATCCCAAACTGCGCCGCGCCGTGATCGCCCGTCTCGGGGCCGTTTACATCGCGCCGCCGAAGAACGAGGACATCCTGTTTTTTATGCATCGCGTCCTCCTTGACGTCGGTGCACGTCTCAGCCGCCGTTGAACGAAGAGGTGGGGCAAAGGCCGCCGCGGAGGAGCGGCGTAAAAACGAGGAAAAACAGATGCCAAAAACCGCGGGGGCGGATGACCGATTCAAATTCGGTCATCCGCCCCCGCGGTTTTTGACTTTCGCCGCAAAGTAGCGGCGCTGTTTTTCTCTTCGTTTTTCTCGGCTCTTCCGCTTCTCCACGGTTGCCTTTGTCCCACGGTCAGACGCAGACGATGCGCCCCGTGCCGGGCTTGAAGCGCCCGATCACGCCGGCGCGGTCGAAGCCGTGCCGTTTGGCGAGCGCGACGATTTCTTCGGCGTCTGCCGGCGGGCAGGCCATCATCAGGCCGCCGGAAGTCTGCGTGTCGAAAAGGAAGTCGCGGTACGTGCGCGATATTTTTTCGAGATGGTCGATCTGCGGCGCGTAGAGCTTTTCGTTGCGGTAGCCGCCGGCGGGGAACAATCCCATCTGGGCGAGGTCGGCCGCGCCGTCGAGCAGCGGCAGAGCCTCGACGCTCAGTTCGAGGTCGACGCGATGGTCCGACAACATGTCGAGCGAGTGCCCGGCCAGGCCGAATCCGGTCACGTCCGTGGCGGCGTGGACGCGGCGGCGCTGCTCGGGCGTCATGCGGCGGGGCAGGTCGTTGAGCGCCGTCATCCAGCGCACGGCCTGATCGGCCTGAGCGGGATCGGCCATCTCGGCCTTGATGGCTGTGGCCATGATGCCCGTGCCGAGCGGCTTGGTCAGCAGCAGCGCGTCGCCGGGCTGAGCGCCGGTGGTGCGCCACATGGCGTCGCGCTCCACTTCGCCGAAGACGCAGAGACCGTATTTTGGTTCCTGGTCCTCGACGCTGTGCCCGCCCATCAGGAACGCGCCGCTTTCGGACACTTTGGACGCGCCGCCTTCCATGAGGCGCTTGAGCATGTCCAGCGGCAGGCAGTTGAGCGGAAAGGCGACGATGTTGAGGGCCACGAGCGGCGAACCGCCCATGGCGAACACGTCGCTGATCGAATTGGCGGCGGCGATCTGCCCCCACACATACGGATCGTCGACGACCGGGGTGATGAAATCGAGCGTGAGGATGCCGACGCGCTCTTCGGTGATTTTCCACAGCGCTGCGTCCTCGCCTCCCTCCCAGTCGGTGAGGATACGGTCGTCGTGGGGACGGGGGAGATCCGCCAAAACTTTTGCCAGGTCCTCCGGACCTATTTTGGCGGCTCAGCCGCTGCTGTGGGAAAGTTGGGTCAGCCGTTGCGTAAGGCTCATTTTCGTTTCGCTCCTGTCGTAAAACTTCTTTATAACCATTATACCGCAGCGGCGGCAAAAAGTCGCCCGGCGGCTCAGCGGCGGAAGAAGAGGTTGACGAGGAGGGAGAGGACGACGCTGACGACGATCGAGCTGGCGAGCGGAAAATGAATCGACCAGTTCTTGCCGTGCCAGACAAAGTCTCCGGGCAGGCGGCCGAAGGGCAGAAAGCGCCCGCCGAAGTGGACGGCGGCGCCGACGGCGAACAGCACGAGAGCGACGATCATGATGGCTTTGCCGATGTCGTGAACCATGATTTCATTCCTTTCCGTGGAATCCTTGTTTTCAATCAAATGGTCTTGTCGAGAGTGCGGCGTTTCGAAGCGGCGCAAGTCCGCCGTGACGGCGAAGGGATCTCCGTCGTTTTATTTATACCATGCCGGCGCAAAAGGGCAAGTGCCGCGGCGAAGAGATACGTAAAGAATGCAGACAAAAGAGAGGCAACAGGTTCTGCATCGAGGTGCAGGGTGCTATAATAAATGACAAATCTGTTTTTCGGGAGGAATGAAACCGATGGCATCGATGCCGATCACCACGGTCATGGAGGAACTGCAGGCGCTGAAGGCCGAGCTGCAGGAAAGCCTTTAACCTGCCTTCGATAAGGAAGGACTGCGAAGAACTGCGCGCCCAAACGGCCGCGCCCGATTTCTGGTCGGGAGCCGACGCGCAGAAAATTTCGGCCCGGCTGTCGCGGCGCGAGACCGATCTGGCCCGCTGGGAAAAAATCGAACGGGAATTCGCCGATCTGCAGACGATCGCCGAGCTGCTGAACGACGGCGAAGACGCCGAGCTGCTCGAAGAGTTCGACGAGCGCAGCGCGGCGTTCCGCCGTCAGATCGAGGACGAGCAGATGGCGCTGCTGCTGTCGGGACCGTACGACCATTGCAGCGCCATCTTGAGCGTGCACGCCGGTTCGGGCGGGCTGGACTCGCAGGACTGGGCGGAAATGCTGTACCGCATGTACCTGCGCTGGTGCGAGGAGCGCCGTTTCAAGACCAAGCTGCTCGATTACCAGCACGACGAAGAAGCCGGCATCAAGAGCGCGACGCTGCTGATCCAGGGCGAGACGGCCTACGGTTATCTACGCTCCGAGATCGGCGTGCACCGCCTCGTGCGCATCTCGCCGTTCGACACCAACAAGCGGCGGCACACCAGCTTTGCGTCGGTGGACGTGTCGCCGCAGCTGCCCGACGACGTGGACGTGGAGATCGCGCCGGAAGATCTGCGCATCGACACCTACCGTTCCAGCGGCGCAGGCGGCCAGCACGTCAACATGACGGACTCGGCGGTGCGCATCACGCATCTGCCCACGGGCATCGTCGTCAGCTGCCAGAACGAGCGCAGCCAGCACATGAACAAAGCCACGGCCATGTCGGTGCTGAAGTCGAAACTTTATCAGCGGGAGCTCGAACAGCGGCAGGCGGAGATGAACGCGCTTGCCGGCGAAAAGAAGGAAAGCACCTGGGGCAGCCAGATTCGATCGTATGTGCTCCAGCCTTACACGCTGGTCAAGGATCACCGCACCGGTGAAGAGACGGGCAACGTCGGCGGCGTGCTTGACGGCGGGTTGGATCCGTTTATCTTGGCGTATTTGAGGTGGGCACGATGAAACGTTTTTGGGCGGCTGCGTGCGCGGCGCTGGCGCTGTGCGTTCCGGCTGCGGGGCAGCCTTTTGCGCCGACGGAGCCAATCATGCCGCTGGCGCAGGTGCGGGCCGGCATGAAAGGGTACGCGAAAACGGTTTTTTCCGGCAGCAAGATCAAATCGTTCCCGGTCGAGGTGCTGGGCGTCGTCAGCAAGAAAGACCGCCCCTCGAAGCTGATCCTGATCCGCGCCTCCGGCCCGGATATTGAGAAGTCGGGCGGCATGGCCTCGGGCATGAGCGGTTCGCCGGTGTACGTGAACGGGCGGCTGATCGGCGCCTTTTCCTTCGGCTGGGATTTCGGCGATCCGAAAATGGGGCTGGTGACGCCGATCGAGCAGATGATGGAGCTTTTCGATTATCCGAGCCGCGCTCAAAAGCTTGCGAGCGTGCGGCCGCTGCTCTCGAAAAAGAGAGATACCGAGCTGGAACGGCGGTTCAGCGAACTGTACGACCAGTACGCACGGAACGCCGCGAAGAAAGCTGACGGCGTTGCGGCGCCGACGCCGGAGCGTCGGGCGGCGAAGGAAAAGTCGATCCCCGATTTCGAGTTCTCGCTGCCGCAGGATATCGCCGCCGCGGAGGCGGAAGAACTGATCCATAAGGCGCCGGCGGTCGCCGAGACCACGGCGAAAATGTACGTGACGGCGGATGGACTCAGCCGCCGCGCGCTGAAGAAACTCGGCGAACGGATCGGCATGCGCGTGGTCGAGGGCGGTTCGGGCGACAATACGGCGATGCCGGAAGAGACCAAGCCGCTCAAACCGGGCGACGCCGTTTCGGCGATGCTGGCCTGGGGCGACGTGGCCCTCGACGTCAGCGGCACGCTGACGGCCGTGGACCGGAGCGGGCGTTTTATCGCCTTCGGCCACAGCTTCAAAAACTGGGGCGCCGTCGCCTATCCGTTGGCGAAGAGCGAAGTGTACGCCGTCATCGACAGCTACGAGTCGCCGTTCAAGCTGACGTCGTCGCAGCGCCTCGTCGGCACGGTGACGCAGGATCGGCCGGAGGGCGTCGCCGGCTGGCTGGGGCGCTTCCCGTCGGCGGTCTCGGTGCGGGTGGAGATCGAGGATCTCGACAGCCGCCGTACGGTGGTGCGCCGTTTTCAGATGATCAACGACGAGCATGCCGTGGTTTCGCTCTTGCCGGAGCTGCTTGCGGGACTGGCGGACCGCGAGCTGGCGCGCGAATCGGGCGGCACCGTGCGCTATGACGTTACCGTTACGGGCGACGGCATGCCCGACGGCTGGAGCGTGAACGACGTGGTGATCGCCGACGAAGACGTGATGAGCGACGCCGTGTCGCCGATTGCGGATCTGGTGTCGAACGTGGTTGGCAATCCTTATCGGAACGTCAGCCCTGTGGGACTGAAGATCAAGCTGTCGGCTTCGTCGCAGATTCGCAAGCTGATCATCGAAGGCATCAGCGTTGACCGCAGCGAAGCCGCTCCGGGCGACACGGTGACGGTGACGGCGACGCTGCGCCCGTGGCGTCGTCAGCCGGTGATCCGCAACTTCACGCTGAAGGTCCCCGAGGATGCGGCGGGTGGTTATACCGTGACGCTGCGGCAAGGGAATCCCGCGCCGACGGACGATTCGGACAACGAACCAACGGTGACCGATCGCCGTTTGTCGTCGCTCGAGCAGTTGCTGTACGAGCTGCAGACGCGCGAACGGAGCTGCGAGGTGATCGTGGAACTGGTCAGCCAGGACGACTCGGGGACGCGCAGCGAATTTCCCGGCGAAGTTCGCCGCCGCAAAATGCGCGAAGGCTCGATGCGGATCTTCCGCTCCGATTACGTGGTCGAAGGCAGCCTGCAGGTGCCGCTGACCGTGCTCGAACCGAAGAAGAAACGCTCGTGAGCGGCGGAAAAAACAAAAGCCGCCCCGAAGAAGCGGCGGAGCGGAGAACCCGAAGATCGATCACGAAGGGACCGGAAAAATTCCCACGAACGTAATGCAGAAAGCCTGCCGATCAAACGATCGGCAGGCTTTCTGCATATGAATGGTTCTGGGACGCTCCATATCATATTTCTTTTGAATTTTTTTCTCCGCTTCTCCATGGCGGCTTTTGTTTGAAAGCGAGCTCATCGCGCGGCGGGGATATCGACGGTGATCAGCGTGCCGCCCTCGGGGCGGGGGCGGATGGAGAACGACGCGCCGATCAGCGCGGCGCGTTCGGTCATGCTGGCGATGCCGCGGTGTCCTTGCACGCGCAGGACTTCGGGATCGAATTCGCGGTCGATGCCGGAGCCGTCGTCGGCGATCGTGAGGCGGTAGCCGTCGCCGCAGCTCAGCTTGACTTCGACGGCCGCGGCGTGCCCGTGCCGGGCGGAATTGGCGACCGCTTCCTGGACGATGCGGCACAGCGCCAGTACGTCTTTTTCGCTGAGCGCATCGGCGCAGCCTTCGACGACAGCCGTGACGGCAACGTTGTGGATGCGGCTGAGGCGGTTGGAGATTTCCTCCAGAGCGCGCACGGCGCCGAGGCTGAGCCACGGCGGCGAGAGGCGGTCGCAGACGTCGCGCATCTCCTGCACGGCGGTGAGGGCGGCTTCCTGCGCAGCGGCGAGGTGCCCGCCGACGCGTTCGCGGTCGAGCGCGGGCTTGCCCAGGCCGCGCCGCGCCAGCTGGATGCGCTGGATCAAGGACGCCACGGTCTGCAGCGGGCTGTCGTGGATCTCGCGGGCGAGGCGGGTGCGTTCTTCTTCTTGGGTGCGCACGATGTCGCCGACGTAGTTCTTCTTTAAAGTTTCGCGGTCGACGGCGCTTGCCGACAGCTCCGACAACGCCTCCTGCATGTTCTGCAGCTCGGGCAGCGGCGGCGCGGCTTCGGCGAGCAGCACGTCCCGTCCCCAGTGCAGCGTCTCCACCTGCGCGGCGAGGCGGCGCAGAGGCGTCACGCACCAGCGCCACAAAAGCCAGATGCCGATCAGGGCGATGGCGCTGACGCCGATGGTCATGAACTGTTGCAGGAAAACGAGATCGCGCATCGGACCGGGCACGAGGAACTTGGAAATGACGACGACCACGGCGCGGACGCCGTCGGGATAAGGATAAACGGCCGCGGCCGAGGGCGGATGCGGGTCGATCTGCACGGAAAGCAGCTGCATTTCGCCGCTGGCGAAGGCGCGGTTGACGGCGAGCCCCAGTTCGGGCGTGATCTTGCTGCCGGGCGATCCCTGCAGCTTGATGCCGCCCGGTCCGACCGTGGCGATCCAACCGGGGACGGGCGGCCCGAGCGTGAGCATTTTCAGGAACAGCCCCATGCGACGGTGGCGCTGCAACGGCGATTCGTTGCTCGCGCCGCTCTCCTCGCGGACGATGCTGCGCGCCAGGCTTTGGGCATAACGCGACGCCATGCCGGCCATGGCCCGCTGTTGCTGGTAGAGCCCGAAGCCCGAAAAAATCAGGGCGGACAGCGTCGGCACGAGGATCATCATGAGGATGGCGGGGAGCAGCCAGCGGCGTCCGTTCATGAGGGAAGTTCCCCTTCGAGCAGTTCGTCGACGAGGATGATGCCGTTTTTGAGGGCGATGATCAGGGCTTCGGTCTTGTTCTTGGCGCCGAACTTGGCATAGACGGAAGAGAGATGAGCCTGGACGGTGCGCTCGGTGATGAAGAGTTTCGCCGCCACTTCCTTGACGGGAAAACCCTGGGACGAAAGCAGCAGAACTTCGCGCTCGCGCGGCGAGAGCTGTTCCAGTTCGTTCGACGCGGAGTCGACCGAGTTGGCGATGGCGGAGTCGAGATAAATGCCGCCGCCGATCACCGATTGCAGGGCCTGCGTCAGCTCCATGACCGCCGAGGTCTTGACGATGAAGCCGCGCGCGCCGGCCGAGAGCGCCGCCACGATATACGGCTGGGCGTTGTAGGCCGTGAGCATGATGACTTTCGTCGGCAGCTTGGCGTCCTTGACTTTGCGGGCGACGGTGATGCCGTCCATTTCGGGCATGCGGATGTCGAGCAGGGCCACGTCGGGCCGGAGTTTTTCGATCATTTCCCAGGCCTGTTTGCCGTCGGACGCTTCGCCGAGCAGATTGAGTCCTTCTTCTTCGTTGATGAGAGCGGCCAGACCGGCGCGGGTGAGCGGATGGTCGTCGGCCAGAACGATTGAAATCATGTGAAAGAACCTCCCGTGTCATGATGGAGTCGCTATCCGGTGCTGTGCTTATTGTATCGCTGAAAAATCGGATTGGGAATGGAAATCTGTACAATCTTTTTGTGACCGCGGGCTTGAACCGTCAAGGACAACGCATAAAAATTTTCCTGTGAAAATCCGCAGTCGGCGGATTGTCGGATTCTTCAATGTGCGGCGAGCGCTTTTCAATTATACTTGGAGCGCGTTCGAGGGAGAACGCGAGAGGGGTTCTCCGGCGACGCAATCCCCATGAAAAACAACCATAATCAGGAGGTCATGTAAAATGAAAAAGACACGTCTTGCTCTCGGCGGCTTGGCGGTCGCGATCCTCGGCGGCACAGCGGCGTGGGCCGTTTCGCCTCGCCCCGGCCAGGGAAGCCGCGGCGGCCCCGGTATGCTCCCGCCGCCTCCGCGAATGCAGCGCTGGGAAGAAGACAAGCGCATTTCCGAGAAGGCGCCCGAGGAAATCAAAAACGCTTTCACGGAGATGAAAAGCCTGGAAAAGGATCTCCGTCTCGAGCTGGGCAAGGACAAACCCGACTCGGCCAAAGCGCTGGAGATGCTGAAAAAGTCCGAAGAGCTGCACGCCAAGGTGCGCGAGTGGGAAGTGAAGCAGATCCTTGAGGGCAATGCTCCCAGGCCTGACGACCGTCAGCATCGCAGCGGACTCGGTCCGCACGGTTCCGAGGGACGCCCCGCTCCTGCCGCGCCCGGATTCGCTCCGCACGGCCCGGCACCGATGGCCCCGCACTATATGATGCCGATGACGCCTTACTATATGGTACCGATGTACCACTGCCCCTGCATGATGGTGCCCCCGGCCCCGCAGCCGGGTGCGCCCGAGGCGCCCGCTGCCGCTGAAGCTCCGGCTGCCAAGTAGGCGGTTTTTCACGAAGTCGGATTTTGGCGACGGAAAGTCGGAGGATCCGTTCGTTTTCTCCGCCTGAAGAAGGGAATGAGTTTTGATGAAAGTCACACGCGCTCTGTTTGCTTCGCTGCTTTTGGGATCTTTTATCCTCCCGTATCCGGCGGCGACCTTTGCGGCCGTCCGCGGCAATGTCACAGCAGAAAGCATGTCGCCGCGAAGCGGTGCCGATCGTCCGACACCGCCTCGTCCGATGCCTGCGCCCGACCGTCCGGGGCCTGCGCCGAATCGTCCGGGCTCCGAGCGTCCTGCGCCCGCTCCAAGCCGCCCGGCTCCCATTCCGAACCGCCCCGGGGCAGACCGTCCAATGCCAGGACGACCTGCGCCTCGACCTCCCGCACCGGAGGGGCATAATCCTCCTCCCCCGCCGCCCCGTCGTGATCGTCATCACGATAACCACGACGCGTTGAAAATCGGCGGCGCCATGCTCCTTCTCGGCGTGCTGGTAGGCGCGGCCGCCAACAGCGGCGACTGAAACTTCCCGAAATCTAATTCTCCGGTGTCCAGCGGACACTGAACTATTGCAGACAAGGAGGTTTTTCCATGTACAAGAAGAAACTTGCCGGCATCGTTTTTGTCGTAGCGGCTGTCGCCGTCCTGAGCGGGGCGGGAACGGCCGGCGCCGCCCCGAAGAAAATTGCCGTGTCCCAGATTGCCGTTCCGCGCCGCGGCCCCGGCGGCCCGGGGTTCCGTCCCGCGCCCCCGCC
>NZ_ADFP01000065.1 GCF_000177335.1 Pyramidobacter piscolens W5455 | reverse complement strand
TTCAGCAGAGCGGCCATTTCCTCGTGGATCAGCAGCGGCTCCGTCGGCGTGTGGAAAGCCCCGGCGATGACGACGGGCACTTTCCGATACCGGCCCTTGTCTTCCGGCCTGTCCATGAGCACAAGGGAATGGATTTCCCGGATGCGCCACTCTGTCAGCGGTTCTTTTTCCGAGACGAGCCGCTCGACGCAGGCGAAGGCGTCGCGGTGGCCGATGGCTTCCAGGTGGTCTTTCAGCGGCTTCTCGCCGATGGTGATCCCTTCCAGCACAAGCGCCGTTTCCCTGAGCGTCAGCGTGTTGCCCTCGATGGCGTTGGAGTTGTAGGTGTACTCGATCGTGAACTGTTCCCGAAGGCGTTCCAGCTCTCCGGGCGTCAATGGCCGGCAGGCGTCGAGCTTGGCTTTCAGCTCCGCGAGGCGGGAGCGGCTAATCATGAGCCTGCTCCTTCTCTTCGCGGCCGGCTTCCGGTTCGTCGGCTTCAGCGCTGGCCGCAGGCTCGTGCTCGATCACGTTCTGGATCGGCGCGCGAAGGGCGG